>QNAF01000258.1 GCA_003641405.1 Candidatus Zixiibacteriota bacterium
GATGTCATCACCGGTGTGATGAAACTCCGAGACGCGCTTGAGCAAACGTCGACCGAGGAACCCCCCCGGGTGCAACTGCGCGAAATCGTCTTTGGTAAAGTTGCGTGCTTTCAGCAGCGCCAGAGCCAGGGCATCACCCATGACGAGGGCCGCTGTCGAAGACGAGGTCGGTACCAGGTTGTCGGGGCTGGCCTCGCTTGCCACGGAACAGTCAAGCGCGATATCGGCACGCCCAAACAACGTGGACTGAGTATCACCACTCAGGACCATTATCATAACCCCAAGCCTGCGCGCGGCGGCGATAACCTGTTCAAGTTCTTCCTGGCGACCGGATTTCGAGATTATCATCAGGATGTCTTCGGAGCGAATCAACCCAAGATCACCATGAAGTGCCTCAGCCGGGTGCAGAAAGAACGATGAGATCCCGGTCGAGTTGAAGGTGGCGACAATCTTGCGACCGACCAGCCCGGATTTGCCCATGCCGGTTACGATCACGCGCCCCTTGCAATCGAGGATTGCTTTCACTGAGCGGTTGAAACTATCGCCAAGGCGTCCGGCCATAGCTATTACGGCTTCGGCCTCGTGGCGGATGACTTCCTGTGCGTACTTAATCAGGTTCATCAGATCACATAGTCTATAGGGATTATGCCATTTCCTTCAAAGTAACACTCAATCAATTCTCGTACGGCTCCGTTGCCGCCATCGCGAGTCGTGACGTAGGCAACTTCGTCAATGAGTTCTTTGGCCGAATCGGCGACAGCTATTGGCAGACCGACTTTGCGCGCCAGTTTGATATCGAGCAGTTCGTTGCCGACAAAAGCGACTTGCGAGAAATCTATATTCAATTGCTCAAGCAACGGTGCCAGTTGTTCCACTTTGTCTTTGCGGTCCTGCAGCACATGCTTGATTCCCAGGTCTTTCATCCTGGTGTCGGTGGCCGGGGAGTATCGCCCGGAGACAATCGCCAGTTCCAGCCCAGTGCGCATCGCCAGCACCATGTAGAAACCGTCGGAGATGTTGAACTTCTTGAGCTCGAACCCTTCGGGGCCGAAGAAGATGGAGTCATCAGTCAGTACGCCGTCAACATCGAGCGCCAGCAGCTTAATGCTCTTGAATCGTTCGACACATTCCGCACGGGTGAGTTTCTTCACGGTCTGTCCTACTCCTGCGTCTTTTTGATATCCAGCACGGCTTCGAGCAACTCTTCCATCTGGTCCAGCGGAAGCATCGCGCCGGCGTCGGAGAGGCCTTCGGATGGATTCGGATGTGTCTCAACAAAGAGGCCGTCGATCCCCACCGCAACCGCAGCTTTGGACATGGGGATAATAAACTCCGGCTGGCCTGTGGAAGTTTTCCCGGCACCGCCCGGAAGCTGCAGCGAGTGAGTGGCGTCGAAAACTACCGGCAGCCCGGTGCGTTTCATTATCAGCAGCGAGCGGAAATCGATAACGAGGTTGTGGTAGCCGAACGTGGTCCCGCGCTCGGTGAGCATCACCTTGTCGGTTTTTACTTTGTCGGCTATCTTGGCCATGTCCTCGGGTGCCAGGAACTGGCCCTTCTTGATATTCACCCAGCGGCCGGTGGCGGCGGCTTTGATAAGGAGATCGGTCTGGCGACAGAGGAACGCCGGTATCTGGAGGATATCCGCAACCTCGGCAACCTCGTCTACCTGTGATACTTCGTGCACATCCGTCAGCACGGTCAGGTTGAACTCTGCTTTTATTTTCTTGAGCAAGGCCAGCCCTGCTTTCATCCCGGGGCCGGCGTACGAACCCGCCGAAAGCCTGTTGGCCTTTTGATATGACGACTTGAACACGTACGGGATTTCCAGCCGATTGGCCAGCGCGGAGACTTTGTCGGCGACTTCCATACAGAGTCCCTCGGACTCCATCACACATGGCCCGGCGATGAGGAAAAACTCCCCGTGTTCGATTCTCTCAATTGTATTATCCATAACAGCAACAAATATAAACCGCTCCCGGCCAAAAGCCAGCGGTTTGTGAGGGGCCGCTAGAACATGGGACTGGACGATTAACTACCCGCAAGGGGTGGCGTCAGGTGTCTCTGCCTGACGCCCCTTTGGATTCGCCCGACTGCCAGGCAGGGACACCTGGCAGCACTGTGACTTAGTCTGCACTACCGTGATGGTGGAGTGCTTGACTATTCAGCCCTAAGGATGTATTTGCCGGAAACGATAGCAAATACCTGTCTCTTGGAGGTACACTGTACAACTGTTTTTGGGATTCCGAGAAGACAGGGTTCCTGATATACATCGGATTCACCGGTGTTATCCCGGTCGAAAGCGATTTATCTCACATTGGCGTTGCGATGGGCGGTTTTGGTCTTTCATTTCATAGCCCGCGCAGCCGCATCACTATCATACCCAACTTGAGTGTCAGTGATGCAAGCACAACCTTGGGTATTTCTCTGAATATAACGGCTCCGAAACAACGTCGCTAAAATAGATTCTATTTGACTGGTAAAAACGGGATGTTCCGAACTCCCTCTACTTCCCCGCTCTGCGGAAGTGCCATTTGACGACATCGTTATCCGAAATAATGTACTTGTCGCAGCCAATCTGCGCCATCGAGTCGTTGACGGAATAAATCCAGAAACAACCGCCGCCGTTCTCCACCGAGTCAATCGCTGTGACAAACACGCCCATTGCCGATTTCTGGTAGTCAACTTCGTGACTTGCAGTAAGCAGATCAAAGACGCTGATCGAATCCTCCCCTGTCAAATCAACAACGAGGCTATCGACGGGGTGAGAGATGGCCTGTTCGTTTGTTCCCTCGGCATTCATCTGATCTGTCGTATCCTGCGTGGAGCAGGAGAGCATGAGGAGGCAGGATAGAGCTATCGCAAGGACCGTAATGCCAATAGAGCCTGTTCCAGCAGATCGAAACCGTTGGGGGGTTCGACGGATGGCAGGATCGCAGGGATCCTGCCCTACAACTTCCTTGCTGACAGAATACGCGGGACGCGCGTGTGCTTTAGATTCACTGATCGAAACAGTTTGCATCTTAACCGGTAGATAATAGGGTTCAGAGTTCCGAGCAAGCGTTTGTCCAACAACGCTAAACCTCGACAGTTCAACCTTGCCACTAATTCTGTGCTGCACGTATATTCAGTAGTCGCAGTGTTATACGGAGGTTGCTATGAGTATTGATTTCGGTGGAATGATAAGACGCTCGTTTGAACTTGCCTGGCGTTACAAAACACTCTGGGTGTTCGGCCTGTTCGCCGGTGCCAGTGGCGGGGACTTCAACTTCGATTCTTCAAAGTTCGTCAACTTCAATGAGGCAGACTACAGAGATATTCTGGAGTGCGCTGGTTTAGACTGCCTGCCATTCAGCTTCGATGAGCAGTTCATAGGTACTCTCATATTGTGGGTAGTAGCCATGATAATACTGTTCATAGTCTGTCATCTGATCGCCACCCCGGCGCTGATCGATGGCGTGAACAAGATTACGCGCGGCGGTCGGTACGAGTTCGGCACTTCTTTCTCACGCGGAATAGATTTCATGGCCCGTTATTTCGGACTTTCGCTGATCGGGTTCGCGGTACTCATGGCTGTGATAGCCGTGGTCGTAGTTTTGGCCATCGTGCTGACACCGATTAGTCTCCTGTTGACAATACCTGCTATGCTCGTAGCCTTCTTTTTCCTGGTCCACATCCTTGGACTGGCAGAAGTCGCGCTGGTGGCTCGTGACGTTTCAGTTGGCGACGCACTGGCCGAAGGTAACAGCCTGGTAATGCGAAATATCGGCGCCTGTTTCATTATGACCCTGGTGCTCATCGGTTTGTATATTGGCTTTGCTATTGTGCTTGGGATTGCCGCCCTGATGCTCTATTGGCCTATCAATATGATTGTCGAGACTATCACCCAAAGCCTGACAGCAACCATTGTCCTTGGGCTGTTCTTGGGTCTGCCGATAGCTTTGGTGTTGGGCGGATACTCGGGTACTTTCTTTAGCTCGCTTTATGTCCAGTTCTATTTCCAACTGGTAGAGCCGGGTCCGATACCAGCTCTTGGACAACCTGCTCCTCCAACCGCAGACTCCGCAACCTGATAATATCCACTCCAATATGCACAGATATCCGGCGGTCAAACATGGCCGCCGGAGTTGTTTTTGGCTTGTCTTCGCGCCCTGTTAGGTAGTTAATTCTGCGATATGAAAACCACACTGCTTACAATCTCAATTGTCGCCCTTTGCTGCACTGCTGCCGCTGGACAGGATGACAACCCACAGGTCCGGATTAACGATGTTTCCGTTTCTTACCAGCAAAGCCTGTTCCCCGAGTATTACAA
>QNAF01000259.1 GCA_003641405.1 Candidatus Zixiibacteriota bacterium
ATGACACCAAGCAAACTCGAAGCTATTGCTAAAGCAAATCGGGACAAGAAGACCTTTGTCGACTACGTCGACTTAGTAATAGCCTACGGCTTACTGTTCGGAATAACCTTCATGATGGCTTTAGCCATCCTGTTCCTTTACGAAAACTTCCTTTACTAATTCGGAGAATTACCATGACATACAAAGACTTACAAATCGGCTCAACTCTACCTAACGGTAGTTCAGTAATGGCCTACTGCGTCATTGGAACACAAGCTGTAGTGTGCTGTAGCAAGCTGAAAGGCCACAACGATATTGAGTATATCACTTGGACTATGTCCAACAACGATTTAGCCTCAACAAGTAATGGTCATTACTTTGACACCGCCTCTGAGTCCTTAACGGACTTCAAACAGCGAGTAAGTGGAACTTACTCTGTATTTCCGCCGGAACCGACTAACTAACAAGAGTTTATATTTTTTACCCCTGAACTTAAGTGAAGGGGTTAAAAAATAAAACCTCTTGATAGATAACTAACCACAACAATTTGGAGCACAATTATGAAACATTCTGACGATTACCTAACAGCCCTTATCGAAGATAACTCTGATGACATTAACGACGTATCACTGACTTATGACCTATCGGAGATAGAAGTTGACTCGCTGTCCTACTCTTATGGCTCCTTCGACTCTTTAGAGTTATCTGGAGCCCCTATCATCGAAGATGATTTGGTTGTGATTGATAAATACCGGATGTTTGAGGTCCTGAAAGGACTAAATGAAAACGATACAAACGAAGTTTGGCAGGAGTTCCCTGATTGCATAGCAACAATCCGAACCTGCTGTGTTTATGCTCTAAGAGAGCACTTACAAGGTCGAGTAGTTCTAGGAACTAACGAAAACGGTCTAACCAGTATCGACACAGAACAACTGCTTAACAACATGGTTGTTTCAATTACGGACCGTATCAAAGCGTCAAAATAACCAGCTGGGCCCTTCGGGGCCCTTTTCACCACAATTCGGAGAATTAACATGAAACTACGTAAACTTGGCCCAAACGAAACTGAAGTACGCTTTTCAAGCGGTCTGACTGTCCTCGTATCCTACGAAACCCCTGTAGCCGCCACCCTTGTGGGTGGTACTACCATCAGAACAGCCCATAAATGGTCTGTGACCACCTCAAAGCACATCAACCGCTGGTTAGGTAGCTGTAAAGCTACTACCGTCCCTCAATCACAACTAGACACCCTTCTAGGGTAAGGAGCATCAACATGCTTAACATCACCTCATACTCAGATGAGGAGCTATCGCTCCTTATGCTTAACACTGAGGACTGCTACAACTTTGCACTAAGGTGCAATAACGACACAGAGTTGTTTGACTACGTCAATGAACGCTACGTGTTCACTGACCTCCAATGGGCCGTCCTCTGTGAGGACGTCAGTGACCTCTAAATGCGGGGCCCTTCGGGGCCCTTTTTCATGTCACATTTGTGCGCACATTTGCATACACCTATCTGCACACATTCGCGCATCAAAGACGGTGCAGTGCCAACCGTCAAACATTCAATATCAAAAAGGTAACCGGAAACCGGTAACCACTACACTTCAATTCAGTTGGCTCAGGGTTTTATAAAGAGTATATATAAGCTATATACTACTATTACTATTCCTATACAGTTATAAAGTTACTGGATACTGAATACTAAACTAGCTAAAGCTAATAACCATGGGCCTTCCCAGCGGGGTATACAGAACTGCTAGAAAGGCCCATTTAACCTACTTCACCACCTCACCATGATAATATGCGTGCAGTGCACCGGGAGATAGCCCCTCCACAAGGAGGCCCTCTGCCCAGAATCGTATGTTGCTCACCTTACCCTTAATCTTCTTCATCCCTTTGCAGTCCACAAAACCCACATTATGCAGTGCCTTAATGACACCTTTTCGGTTATTTTCGTACCCTTCATCACGTAAAACGCCCCTCAAAAGCTCCAGTTGAACGACCCCGCCAGCGAAGCAATGATGACCCTCTTCATGTAGCTCTGCTACCCGTAAATAATACCCCGGTTTAGCACGTCCAATCATGCCCAAAAGTGCGTCTGTTCGCACGGGCA
Source organism: Candidatus Zixiibacteriota bacterium (assembly GCA_003641405.1). Classification (GTDB taxonomy): domain Bacteria; phylum Zixibacteria; class MSB-5A5; order GN15; family FEB-12; genus B22-G1. Next base: position 2,098 of record QNAF01000259.1, read on the forward strand.
ATCGACCATGTGGAAATGCAGAAATATCCACGCCCAAAAGATACGCGTAAACCACCCGAGATGTGAACGCCTCATCCGCGGCGAGCAGTGCATAAACCGATGCGTCAACGCCAAGCGCCGGCGCCTCGACCACCAGCAACTTATCCTCATCAACAGCCATGTCAATGGCGTCATCATGATTGGTTAACAAATACATGGAGTACAAATTAGGCTGGTAAACGGGTGACTCACCCTTCATATTGAGCTCTTCGAGCTCGTTGTTGGCGAGTTTACTCTTGAGTTTGTTGAACATACGCCGGTCGTATTGGAAGACCTCTTCCACCATGAGCGCCTTGCGCCCCTTGTACATATTGCCCCAGCCAGCCTCCATGGCGTCAGCTGAGGCCACGCCAGCGTTACCACCAAGCGCGTCGATGAGTGGTTTGAATGTCATGGTCTTGCCGGTGCGCGGGGCGCCGAACACCAGCACCTGCCAGCGTATTTTAATCGCGGGACGTTGGATGGTGAACGCCATGTGCGAGGTAACAAGCGCGTGATGCTCGCCGAGTATGTGCCTTGACACCACGAGCCATGCGTCGAGCACCGCGCGAGCTGCATCTGACCTGAGGTCAACGGAACCAACCTGCTCGCGCTGGTAGGTGTTGACGTAGTCAAGGCCGCCATAGTTCACCATCACGCCGCCACCCGGTTGCCATGCGCGCGCCTCAGCAAGCAGCGTCGCCTCTGAGCGCTGAAGCACCGAGGCTGGCATGATGCGGCCACCGTCAGCGTTAACAAGCTCGAGGCCACCGAACTCCATGTTTAGTGACTCGCGATTGGGGTTGTATGTTTTAGCGGCGAGGTTGAAGAAGCCGCGCTGGCGCAAGGCTACTATATTAAGTAGCAGCCAGCGCTCAGCGCTGCGGTCGCTGGCCACGGCCTCAATGCCAGTAATATCAGCAGTTGCAGTGGAGGCGGGCTCGTCAAGCGTGGGCATGACCACCGAGCCGAGCAGCCACTGGTCGAAATTAAAGTCGCGGCAGGACTCGTGCAGGCACTTAAACACATGGTTGCCAGATGAATCGACCAGCAGTGATGACTGTTTATCACCCGTGTGTGATGAGTGCGCAGCGTCATTGGGGCACGTGAGGTGCACCTTGCCATCTTCAACGTCAATGACCGCGTCCCCTAGAGCCAGCACCACTGGCAGTGAGCTCAGCTCAGCCACTGGCATGACGTCACTGGGCACGCCCGCAAGCGTAGCGGCCTGTTCATTAGCCCCAACAGAGTCTAGCTCAAGGCCCCATGAGTCAGCGAGCTCGGCGAGCGTGAACACCCGCCCCGGGTGCCATGAGGTCAAGTGCACGGGGAACGAGTCAGCAACGCCGTCACGTTCTTTCCCGTTGATGCCCATTGGGAGGCGCACCAGATGTGATGGGTTGAGCACGCCAGCGTCCGAGAGTGAGCCACGCTCCGCAACAGCGTCCATGAACTGCTTAACAGCGTAGCTGGAGTTAACTGGCTCGGCGAGCACGTAACCCCATTGCTCGTTGCCCTCCGAGGTCATGAGCTTGTACGTTGGCTCGACAGCGTTGCCTGACACCTTGGTGCCAATGTCATCGAGGACAACAACATGTAGCGAGCGGTAATTGCGCGCTTGGCGTAGCAGCTTGCCGGTCGCTTCATCCTCATGGTAGCTGGCGGTGGTGAAGTAAAAGCCTTGCTTGCGCGCAGACCTCACTAGTCGCTTGACGACAGAGGATGATGATTGATTGGTGCCACCGACCCAAGGCACGGTGTCACCGAATATGACGTTAAGGAATTCAGCCACGCTTGCGAGCGGGGCGGTGTCTGTATATACTTCTTGCATTAGCATTCTCCAAAGTGTTGATAATGTTTAAGTTGTGGTGACTTGGTTTAGGGGGCCCAGAGTAAAATCTGGGCCTTTTTTATTTTCTGTAATACCCACCAATCCAAGATTCCACATCAAGCGGTAAATCTGCAGCCCACTCTGGGCCAGCCCTCATAATAGCTTCGACCTTGTCCTTGACACAAATTAACTGGTCGTCAGGTGCTTCCACAATTAGTTCATCGTGAGTATGACCAACAAGTTGCAGGCCAGAGATGTGTTCACCCATACACCACGCATCCACCTCCATCAGCGCAGATGTCAGTATGTCCGCACACGTTGCTTGGCACACATTTTCCGCAAGCAGGCCAC
>QNAF01000260.1 GCA_003641405.1 Candidatus Zixiibacteriota bacterium
GCGAATCAGAGTCAAAAGAGACGTCTACTCCAGACAGTACTATCGAACTGTCATCTCACAGAGACAACCCTTTATCCCACATACAGAAAAGCCTTCAGCATACTCGCCGAAGGCGTCCAATCTCATAATATGCGGAGAGGCAGGGATTCGAACCCTGGGAAGAGGCAATACCCCTTCAACGGATTAGCAATCCGCCGCTTTCAGCCAGCTCAGCCACCTCTCCGACTCATCAGGGGATAATGATACGCTCCGATTCAGATCGGAAGCAAGTTCTTTCTTTGGAATTGATAAGCGTTTTGCGCTAAGTGAAGCGGAAGTTCCGATGTAACGGGGCTGCCCCGGGATCAGGCTTAATCGCTCTTGAACTCGGAAATCATGACCTTGTTGCCATCGACCGTCAGCCGGCAACGCTTCTTATCATCAGTAAACTCTCGATAGACGATTCCAAACTGAGCCTTGACTCCCGAGTGGAGAGTATCCTCTGCGATGATTTGCGAATCCTTGTATTTCTCAAGTTGTTTCACAACCTGTTCTTTCTGCTTCTCCATCTCAGCGATGTTGTCAGGGAGTTCCTTTTGGAACGCCTTTAGCTTAACCATCGCTGTCTGTTTGTCAGATGTCAGCTTACCGTCCATCTGGAGTCTGAGAAGAGCATACAACGCTTCCTTGACACGTTCGCCATCGTCATTGAGTCTCTTCAACTCCTCGTCGATTTCTCGGAGCTTGGCCATTGTCTCTGGATCGAAAGCTACCGTCAGGGACGTGAGTGAGCCGGCTTCAGAGCCAAGAACCGACGATCGAATCTCCTTGCCCGCTTTGACATCACCGCCCACTATCCTTCCCTTGCGACCCTTCATCAGTATTTTTTCTTTGGCTACCGCCTGACAGTTGATGATCTCGCCGCCTACATGAATCTCGTTACCCGCGGAAATCTTCTGGCCCTCGGCAAACTTAAGTGTAATGTCGCCTCCGGCCTTCATAACACCCTTTCCGCTGCCAAAGAACCCGCCTTTGACATAGATGTTACCCTTGACGTCAAGATCAGCGTCCTCAACATTGCCGTTTACCTCAAGATCCCCGTCCACTTCGATCTTGAACCCGGCTCTCACGTGACCACTGACGCGCACAGAACCTTTTGCCCTGATGTTTCCAACATTGTGGTCAACGTCGCCGCTTATGGTAATCACGTCGGAGACGGAAACTTTGCTGTGAATGAACTGAATTGCACCATTGGCAGCGGCCAGCAATTGCAGCCCGTCGTCCGAGATCTTTGTATTGGCTCCATTCTTGAATGGAATATCACGGCCCTCTGGTCCGGCCAGCTCTTTTCCCAGAACGCTCATACCAGGAATACCCTGGCCGGGAGGGATCTTGGTAACTAGCGTTTCACCCTCTCCTACATTCTGAATGAAATCAATGTCTTTGTAGTCGATGTGGCCGGAGTCATTTTCCTTGGGCTTGCGGTCATCGCTGGTGTCGAAGTTGTACTCGAATCTTGCAGCCTCGCCACGCTTGGGTTTGGTCCCTGCGGCTACCATCCGAGGCGTGTTGTACTCATGATTCGCTACAATACGCTCGATCGCCCCCTCGTCAATACCGAAAACGACACCTTCATCGGCGAGAATTTGTTTGATCTCATCAGTAGTGATTGCATGGTCGTTCTCACCTGGCTCACGCAGAAGCACAGATGCAACCATAGAGTCCTTGCTGATAGTAACTGTTACAAACTTACGCTTGCGTGATGCTGTCTCTGTTGACATTCGCCACTTTCCTTAACTGGCCGAGTTTGCTTTCTGACCAGAATCAGCCATAATACGCCAGTATGCCTTCTCCACAACGAGACTTATTTCGAATCCCTTGAACGGCTTAGTGACGAAATCGTCAGCCCCTAATAGAATTGCGTCCTTGACGGTGTATGTATCGCCAAACGCCGTTACCATGATAACACCAATGTCGGGATGATCCGCCTTGATTCTCTTGAGAAGCTCGAACCCATTCATTCCGGGCATCTTCAGGTCTGAAATAACCAGATCAACGGACTCGCACTCAATAATATCCAGAGCCGCCGCCCCACAGTCAGCCAGAAGGACCCGGTACCCGTCTCTGGTAAGGATGCTATTCAGCAGATCTCTCATCGACACTTCATCGTCGACAACCAGTATGGTGATGTCTGTCTTCATGTTGTCACCAATCCCCCAATCTAAATCACTCCGACGTTATACCCGCCAGATCCTAAGTGACCAGAGCGGAAGTCACTTCCATCATGAAATCTTCCAGCCTGATCGGTTTGTACATCACTTTGCACGCCCCCAGGACACCCGCCTGGTTTATGAGCTTGTCGGTCGCGTTGCCAGTAATGACCACAATAGGCAAGCTGGGTGAAACTCGCTTGATCTCACTAAGAGCTTCAAGACCGGAAACCTCCGGCATAATTAGATCCATAGTGACCAGGTCATATTTCTTCTCACGCACCTTGTCAATGGCGTCGGCACCACCAACGGCAATATCGACGTCGAGCACATCTGTAAGATCGCAGAAATCCTTGAAAACTTCTCGAACCCACTGCTCATCATCGACGATCAGAATCTTGAATGGTTCTCCCCGCGTCTTGACCTGCAATGTCAATCTATCAAGCTCAAGCTCTTTCATCACAAACCCCTCTGTTTCCCAGCTTCGTGAAAACCGGGCCAGTGACAATCTTATGCATACTACTAAACCGGTTCATTGTGTATATCGACATTCTTGCTAATTCCTTCAGTCTCAACGTACTCTCTATGATCGCGTTGCACCCCTCAGGCCATCAAATCCTGGGACTGGGCCAACGAGGCCAGTATTTGGTTGCACTGTTTGACTATTTCCTCAAGTTTTGTTTCCATTTGATCCTTGGCCATCCGACCTGAGGGGACCTCAAAAATCATTTTCTCCTGATCCTTGGCCGCTTTGAGAATAGTGGCCAGCTCCTGGACCACCTTGACTGTCCCGTTGACCAGCCGAATGAATTCCGGTTCCATGCGACTTAGTTGCTCCGAACTGCCCTTGGCTTTGGCAAGATAAAGAGCAAGATTCAAGGCCAAATCCTTGGTTTCATCCCCCAGGGATTCGACCACATCCAGCATCTGCAGGTGCTTGGCTCGTTGATTGGTTTGCCTTTCCATTTTCATCTCCCTAAAACACCTGTTCCTTACGTCGATGGGGACATCTCCGGATTATTCAGTTGCTCATCTATGCTGCCGGGGCAACCCTCGGAAGCAACAGAGTCAATATTGAGAAGCTTTCGATTAACTTTACTTATTCGCAATGCCGACTGCTCAATACGATTCAATCGCAATCGCATCTTCTCGTCCACAATGCTGTCCTCCAGCATGAAACACTGTACATTTCCTACAATCACAGCCAGGGGGTTATTTATCTCGTGGTTAATTTTCGCAGCCAATTTCTTCACAGCTGCCAGTTTCTCAGCCGCAATGATCTTCTCCTGGGCAGCTTCCAGTTCGGCATGTGCCTCCTGAATCGCTCTGTTCTTTGACTCAATGGCAGCCACGTAGCTTGAACGTTCAATGGAAACCGCAAACTGGTCTGCGATAACACTTACTAATTTGAGATGCTTGTCACCCATCGCACCGATGACATAGGACCCCAGATTCAGCACACCGATGACATCATCATCCACTAGCAGGGGTGCCGACATGATTACAGCGAAATCGCTGTTGGGGTCAAAATCTGTATCCTTCTCACTCCGCGACCACAGGATCGGACACTGCTTCCTGGATTCCCAGCATCTGAGTTGACGACCGCCATGGTGAGCGAAAAAGCCCGGCAACGGCACTGATCCGAGTAAGCAGGCGTGTGGCTCAAGCTCCTGGCTGTCAGTCCGACGTAGATACAGCGTGGCTGCATCATATGGAATAATCATCCTGATAAGTTCCAGAACCTGACGATAGGTAGAACCGTCTGATTTCGGTTGACGACACAGAGTAGATATCTCAGCAATGAGACCAATCTTCTGCCAAAATCTCGTCGGTTGATTAGTATCACTCATTTGGCTTTTTCCCAGAGAGTCCTTAGCGCCCTCTGGAGAACTTCCCTATCCTATGGATCAACCATTCAGTCAGTTTATCTTCAAGCTTACCGAAGAACGCGCTTTTCTCCGGAGCAGACAGGTGAAGATTGGGGTCGTTGCGATTGTCATCGAACTCCGCCTGAATCTGTCGCGTAGCCTCCAGCTCAACTGAAAACGGTTCAGCCGCGAGCAATCGTCCCTTGGGCAGATCAAAGTATCGAAA
>QNAF01000261.1 GCA_003641405.1 Candidatus Zixiibacteriota bacterium
GGATAGGTGAACCACTTCAGACGGAGGACGGGATGACATCGACCGGCAGTCAACGACCGACCGTGCATTTGATGCTCAATGTTCTCTTTGCGCATGTCGCTGACGGTCAGCAATTACATTTGACATTGGCGAAGTTATCAATATTCACTATCAAAGCAAGGAGGTCAGTATGCCTTCAAATGTCATGGAAGTAGAATACTACTACTCACTGGTTGCCGACAAACCGGGTGAGGCCAGAAGACTCTTAGAGTTCCTCAGCGAAAAGGCAGTCAGCCTGCTCGTCTTTACGGCTTTTCCTGTCGGCGACGGTCAGAGTCAGCTTGACTTCTTTCCCACTGATCCGGATCAACTAAAAGCGGCAGCAGAGGATGCAAACATCCCTCTGATCGGACCTAAGAAAGCGTTCCTGATACAAGGGGAGGACCAGGTTGGAGCCTTGTACGAGTATCATCTCAAGCTCTCCAACGCCGGCATCAACATCCACGCATCCGCTGCTGTTGTCGATGGGACCGGTCGATTTGGATATGTTATCTGGGTCAATCAGGCTGACTACAAGAATGCCTCGCAAGCTTTGCGAAGCAGCGACTGGAAGACGATCCAGCCCAGCCCTCCGGGACGTGATTGAGCGGATTAGTCAATCCGACGACCAACCTGAAGAATTGCGACGGTTCGGACAACTGGACGCCGTAGCTGACTATAGATTGAACGCAAGAGGCTGGTTCGAAGACGGACCCGCCAGGACAAACCGACAGGTCACACCCGCTTTCAGCACTCAAGACCTGCCGGAACTTGAAATACACCAGCACGTTCTTTGTCATGCTGAGCTTGTCGAAGCATGGTGCATTGTCTGGCCGCTTCACTCTTCAACACGCTCAGGGTGATAGGCATAAGAATTTGCTGGGCACGAGAACCCGGTTACGGCGCGAGAAATAACACCGCTGAATTGTCATTGATTTTGTGTCCGGAATGGCTTACATTGTCCTGCCATGATATTTGTGAACAAAACAGTCAATCATCTCAGCCTCGAGTATCACAGGCGTCGAGTAAAAGACGTCACCTAAGTCACTCTCCTTACACCGGTGTTATACGAAAATACTTAACCCAAGGAGAGATTGTGTCCAAGAAACGCCAACCAGCCGAACCTTACCGCATCAAAGCGGTCGAATCGATAAAGTTGCTCAGCCGCCATGAGCGTGAGCAGAGAATAGTCGCAGCAAACTACAATATCTTCAAGATCGATGCCGCTGATATATATATCGATCTACTCACCGACTCCGGCACAGCCGCTATGTCGAATCGACAATGGGCGGCGCTGATGCTCGGCGACGAATCTTATGCCGGTGCCCGATCTTTCCGACGGTTCGAAAGAACTGTTCAAGAAATTTTCGGCAAGAAGTACGTGCTGCCCTGTCACCAGGGAAGAGTCACTGAGAACCTGCTTTTCAGTACGATCCTGAAGAAAGGGCAGTTCGTCCCCAACAACACGCATTTTGACACGACGAAAGGCAATTGTCTGCACAAGGGGGGGATCCCTATCGATCTGCCATGCAAGGAGAGCCTTTCTGATGAGCCGTTGCCGTTTAAGGGCAATATGGACACAGAACGGCTTGAGGCCTTCATCAACGAGCATGGTACTGAGTCAATCGCTATGGTGATCATGACGATTACCAACAACACCATTGGTGGCCAGCCGGTTTCGATGGCTAATATCCGCGAAGTGTCAGAGATCTGTAAGAAACACGGTCTTCTATTCTACTATGACTGCGCTCGTTTTGCGGAGAACGCCTTCTTTATTAAGCGGGACGAGACCGGTTATTCCACGCGGTCAATTCGGGAGATTGCGGCGGAGATGTTCTCGTATTGTGACGGCGCCATGATGTCGGCCAAGAAAGATGGTCTGGCAAATATGGGGGGCTTTATTGCTCTTGATGATGAGCAACTATACCGCAAGCTCGCTGAGTTGTTGATTCTGATCGAAGGTTTCCCGACATATGGTGGTCTGGCCGGTCGCGATATGGATATTCTTGCGGTCGGGCTGGAGGAAGTCATGGACTTCGACTACCTCGATTTTCGCATCGAGCAGGTTGCCTATTTCGCTCGTAAGATCAAAGAAGCAGGCATGCCGATTATCGAACCGGCTGGAGGACACGCCGTCTTTATCGATGCCGGGCGTCTGCTGGATCACATTCCGGCAAATCAGTTTCCGGGGCAGGGAGTCGCAGTGGAGCTCTACACCGAGGGTGGAATACGAGTTTCTGAAATCGGAAGTCTCATGTTTGGTGGCGTTGACCCGGAAACAGGGAAGGAGCAGTTTGCTTCAAAGGAGTTAGTAAGGTTGGCTCTTCCGCGCCGCGTTTTCACAAATTCTCATCTGGATTTCGTTGCCGAAGTCGCTGGGAAAATTGTCGCTCGAAAAGATGAGATCTGTGGCTATAAGATTGTACACCAATCGGAATTCCTCAGACATTTCACTTGTGATCTGGCCAAATGCCAGGTAGAGACTGTTAAGGTGAAGTCCTGATGTGGTTTTCTGCAAAGGGACGACTGCTGATTCTCTTGGCAGGTATGGCGCTTTTCATGGGGTGTCAGTCCATCCATATTCAGGCTGGACCGTCATCTCGTGAAGAGTCGGAGCAGAAATCGGCTGAGCGTGGTAAAGGACTGCGCTCAGAGTTTGCCGATCGTCTCAGCAACGCTGCTCCGCTGGAGAAAGCACATATTCTCAGGACTTTCATTGACTCAGTCACAGCCGGCCATTTTCGCTACGGTTCCCGGATTGCCCAGCAGTGGCACCAGAGCAATGTCCAGGCCGGCCACGAAGTCCCGGATTCCGAGATTCGCCAGATGGTTGAGAACTCACTGTCTGCTGAACAGCCAATCCTGGAGTCATACGACGACATCGTTGACTACGGAATCGAGGAAGTTTATCCTTACGCTGTTTTTTGACGAAACAACCAAGGGTCTTCTGAATGGATACAGAGATCACTATTTTGATGTCCATAGCTTTGTGTTCTATCCCAACGGTACACAATCCGACTACGAATATGGCCTTCAGGAACTTGAGTTGGAAACAGCGGAGCTCAGATCTCGCCTTGTGGAGGATTTGCGGCGATATCTCTGAGAAGTTGCGGATTTGGAACGTAATTCACCGATCTTGTGAAAGTGTTTTCACGATCAGCCCCGGTCGAGTCAGTTTCTTCCGGGGATGAGCCGCTCTTATTGGTAATACTAACGCGTTGCATGGCAGCGAGTTGGAGTGCCGGGCGGGGAGGCAGAGTCAAAAAGCATAGTTTTTGGTCGGCAAGTTGCTTAAGAAACCAAAGATAAGAAGCTCGGAAGTTGACAATCGGGCGGAAACTTTATAGGTTCTATCGGTTTATACTAATTGATAAGGAGTTTAATTTAGAGTACTACGGTTAACGAATTACTGTTTCGACTGAAACAAAACAGCAGAAGGTGTCGGTAAGTCGGCCCCTGGACCGTAGCTCTATTATTGACTCGGTTTCCGGGCCGGGGTTAAACCCGGTATGGAAAAGTATTGGTATAAGCCTTTTTTCATTTTTCTACTAATCTTCGCAGTTGCGGCATCATTGATGGCGGCTGATCGCGGCCTGAAAGTAATGTCGTCTTCCAGAGAAGATTTCCATTTTGTCGCTGACATCAAAGCGGATCTGTCTGGTCTTTCCAGGGATGTGAGAGCTGATTCTTCCGTTTCGTACTATCACACAATCCAAGTTTGTATTCCTGCCGGGGCGGATGTAAGGCTTGCTTTCTCCAGGGGTCGGGACGTGGCTCCAATGATATCCGGCAGCGCTGGCCTTGTTTCTCGTGTGTCAGCCGATCAACTGGTCACCATATCAAAACCTGTCACAGTCCGTGGCCGCAGGTTGGTGGCCATACGGATTCATCCAGTCACAAGTACCGGTGTATTCAGGGAAGTGGAAGTGCATCTTGCGTTCGAGGCAAAGCAGCACAGTTTACCGTTGACCACGGCCAATGACCCCAGGTTTGATCGGATATTCAGTTCTGTGATTGCAAACTACGAGACCGCCAGGCATTGGCCTGTAATCGCACGTAGTTATCAGAAGAACCAAGTTTCAAAACAGTCGGAGAATGATCTTCCAAACGCAGACCAGTGGTACAAGATCGGCGTGAACCGAACAGGGATTGTGACAGTATCGGGAGCACAACTGGAAGCAGCCGGAGTGGTTCTTAATGATCTCATTTCAGATTCCATTCGTATATTTAATGCCGGCGGGTTGCCCAATCCAGTGGAGAACTAC
>QNAF01000262.1 GCA_003641405.1 Candidatus Zixiibacteriota bacterium
CAATCTCACTGCTTCAACTTTGAAAGCTCGGTCAAACTGACGACGCTTCTTGGACATAAACACACCTCCTGATAGAAGTTAACTCTATCTTCTCGATGTGTCCACAATTCGGGGGAGGTTCAGGTTTTATCAAAGCTATCGATGTTTCAAGAACTTCAGAAGCAATAAACCAGTTCAAAGATCTCATTTCAGAAATGAATGGAGTGGATCTTGTTGTAATTAGTTCAGGCGTGGGATTTGTCAATCATGATTTACAATGGGCTCAGGAAAAAGAAACCATCGATGTCAACGTTTCTGGTTTTACGGCTATGTCAAATGTAGCTATGCATCATTTCTTATCAAAAGGTTCCGGACATCTTGTAGGTATATCATCAATAGTCGCAATCAGGGGTGATGGAGATGCCCCTGCCTACAATGCATCAAAGGCTTTTATTTCAAATTATATGGCGGGGTTAAGAAAAAAGGTTTCAAAAAATGGGAGCACCTATTGTCATAACGGATATTCAACCTGGCTTTGTAGACACCGCAATGGCAAAGGAGGAAGGGCTGTTTTGGGTGGCATCCTCACTAAAAGCAGCACAACAAATTTATAATGCCATTGAAAGGAATAAGAAACATGCCTATATTACTAAACGATGGAGAGTGATTGGATAGTTGATGAAGTCTTTGCCCGAGTTTATTTGCAATAGATTATGAACAAACGTACATGACAATCAAATCCAGTGGACTGTGTAAACGCCGCCTCTGGTTTTTGTCGCCGTTTGCAACGGTTGGCATGCCGCCGAAGTGTAGGAACGAAATGTATCGAGCTGGAACCTTCTATCAAAGCTTTCTAATAAGACTACTAAACCGAAGTGAAACACTGCCGTCGAGCAAAGGTGGAACGATCCGTGGCTGAAAGCAATTCAGATAAAAGGTCTGCAAAGCGCAAATCGTTTGAATCCGAAGCAATACCTCATATGGAGGCACTATTGCGAACCGCCCTGAGGATGACCCGGAACCAGGGCGATGCCGAGGACCTGGTGCAGGAAGCCATAGTCAAAGCCTACCGGAACTGGGATAAATTCGAGCCGGGAACAAACTGCCGGGCGTGGCTGTTTAGAATAATGACCAATATCTTTATTAACGAGTACCGATCCAAATCCAGATCGCCGGTATCAATAGATGTGGACGATATTGATGAGAACTACCTCTATGGTCAGTTGGCCAGTCTGGGTCCTGAGAACAACCCGGAGCGGGAACTGTTCAACAAGATATTGGATGATGATATCAAGAAAACCATTGATGAACTCCCGGATGACTTCAAAATGGTCGTTGTCCTGTCATTTATCGAGGACTTCTCGTACCAGGAGATTGCTGATATCATGGATCTGCAATTAGGGACGGTGAAATCACGCCTCCATCGTGGCCGTAAGCTGTTGCAGAAACAACTCTACGATTATGCTGTCAAAAACGGATACATCAAGGAACGCACCCGATGAACTGTCAGGAAGCACTAAGTCTGCTATACGATATTATCGATAAAGAGGCCTCGGAGATTGATGTTGCGCAGGTTCAGGAACATTTGAACCGATGTCGCGATTGTGCCGGTATTTACAAGATCGAGGAGTCAATATCGCGATTGATTCAAGAGAAGCTCAAGCACAAAGAGCCCACTCCCTGCTTCGATGTTCTGAAGTCTAATGTGCTTCAACAGCTTGATGACATAGACGCAGAGAACTGCTAGTGGCTCATTGCCCACCGTTTCCTGACTTCGCACAATCCTGCCATAATCAATTACTACGTCCTGCAGCGCTGAAAAAGTGAGGCGGCGACTTTCGATTCTCAGTCGCCCAACACCTTCTCAGAGAAACAAGATAATTTGACAAAACATGAAGTTTCCAATAGTATGTACTGTTGGTTCAAGGCAGATGAATATAAATAGACTCCGATGAAAACAGCCGTGTAAATGGCTGGGAGATTTTCGGATATCGTGTAGAACTCGAAAGAACATGCCCGGATTGCAGAAGGAAATGCTGACATGACAAAGAAACAGGTTGAACTGAAGGTTGGTGATCTCGCTCCGGACTTCACGCTGAACACTCACAACGAGGGAGAACTCAACCTGGCATGGTACCAGGGACGCAAGAATGTCGTGCTGGCGTTCTATCCTGCCGACTGGACTCCCGTCTGCGCAACACAGGTGCCGTCCTACCAGGAAGTTCATAACAGGTTCGAGGAATACGATTGCCAGCTCTTGTGCATATCGGTAGACTCAGTTCCTTGCCACATCGCCTGGGCTAAGAGTTTTGGAGGGTTGAGCTTCCCGCTCATGTCAGACTTCTGGCCACACGGCGAGGTAGCCCGCAAATACGGGGTACTGATGGGTACAGGTTATACTGAGCGAGTAGTATTTCTGATCGACATGAAAGGCGCAATCCGCTGGATACAGCGTGTTCATCCGGCAGAGTTGCCTGACAACGAGGAACTATTTCGCCAACTGGCGAAACTCAGGGAGCCACAGTAGCTCTATTGTTATCGGCCAATGCCGAGAACCAGTACCACCAACAGGGTTCATGTATCCTTTCTGAGGAGGATAGTTTCCGCACAACCTGCACACTAGTTTCTGCTGCCCATCGATCCTTCCTGTTATGATCTATCCCATTTAAGAGTGACAGCGTCGTCATCCTGAGAAGGTTGTCACGTCACTCCCGTAACGTATTACCCGGCACTGTCTTGCGATACCTGCTGGGACTTAACTATGTCACAATTTCAACTGTATTGTTTTTGAACAATCTGCCGATAAATGATAGACGGGCTGTTCCGTTTGTGATAGCGGCATTATGAATGGTATCGTTGGACCGCTGAAAATGGGAAATCAAATGATTGATAGCAGAAAATCAAAGAAGCAACTTCTCGAAGAGTTGGAGCAACTGCGACAACAGGTTATTGAGCTGAAAAACGAATCAGTCGATAAACCAGGCTCCGATATCACCGAGCGCAAGCAGGCGGAGGCTCTGTTGCTGGCAGAGCGCGACCTTGCGATGATACTCAGCGAAACGACGATACTTGAGGAAACACTTGCGCATTGCCTGGAAGCGGCGATCAAGGTATCAGGAATGGATGCCGGTGGTGTCTACATTGTCAACGACAGCAACGGCAGCATGGATCTGCTTGTCCACAGTGGCCTTTCCGAGGAGTTCGTCGCGCTCAGTTCTCACTACGACCGCGATACAGAAAACAGCAAACTCGTCGAGCAGGGAACCTCTATATATGTCGAATACAAGAAGCTGGGAATCGATCTCGATGACGTGCGCATTCGGGAAGGGCTGAAGTCGATCGCAGTCCTGCCGGTAAAGCACAAGGGAAGGGTGATCGCCTGTCTCAATGTTGCTTCGCGCACAATGGCGAGTGTTTCGCAGATTTCCAGGGCTGCACTGGAAAGTCTGACTTCGCACATCGGGGCAGCCATCGTACGCCAAAGAAGCGACGAGGAACTGGCAACCGCAAAGGCGTTCGCAGAGAACATCGTAGAAACCGCCAATACGCTTATCGTTACCCTGAATTCCGAGGCCGCCATTACAACATTTAACAGGTATGCTGAGAAATTGACCGGGTACACAAAAGAAGAAGTTTTCGGTAGAAACTGGTTCGATATTTTTGTTCCTCAAGAAGATAAGGAAACCATACCAAAAGTTTTTGAAGAAGTGCTCAGGAACATGCCCGAGTCATCGCAGTACGAGAATCCGATCGTGACCAGGGACGGAGAAAAGCGGCTGATAAGCTGGAGCAATAACATACTGCGAGACGGTTCCGGAAACATCAACGGTGTCTTGAGCATTGGAATAGACATCACCGACCGCAAGCAGGCGGAAGATGCACTGCGGGAATCCGAATCGATTTACCGTAACACAATTGAGAATGCGAGCGGGGTTCCCTATCAGCTTGATCTGGCAAGCGGCAAGTATGTCTTCGTCGGCGCTGGGATTAAGGGCCTCGTCGGCGTTTCGAGGGAGGAGTTCTCTTCACAGGTCTACAGCAAGATGATTTTGGAACAAGTGGCAACTGATCCTGACGGTTCGGATGATCACACTGCCTACGGCTTAGCCTTCTGGCAAGGTGACGTTGTGCGGTACCGATCTGATACTCGCATCCAGACTTCATCAGGGGATATCAAGTGGATTAACGACTGCGCTGTACCTATTCACGACGAAGCCGGTCAGGTTGTCGGCTCCCTCGGAATCCTGCAGGACATCACCGACCGCAAGCAGGCCGAGGAAGAGTTGCGTGAG
>QNAF01000263.1 GCA_003641405.1 Candidatus Zixiibacteriota bacterium
GACTACACACCCGCAAACTGCAAATGGTCTACAGACATCGAGCAACACAACAACACTAGTCTCAACGTCGTCATCGACGGTCTCACACTCTCCCAACACGCCCGAGCCAATAACATGAGCATCGAATGCCTTCGAGCACGCATGATGCGAGGAGCAACCTTCAAAGAAGCCATCTCCAAACAACCAAGGGCATACCACAAAACAAAAGCCAAGCCCTCGCGGGCTAAGTAATTATCGTTCAACCCTACACTAAGTCAGCTACTAACCTGACTTCAACTAAGAGAGGAAAATCTCATGTCTAACACTATCGCAAAGCCTAACTTCAGTATAAAACGTTCTACATTATTCCCAGAAACAAACATGTTCGCCGTCCACTACCAAGACACCAAAGGCAACTGGGAGACACACGACGTGTTCCCCTTCAAAGAAGCCCAAGCTAAGCTGGCATACTACCGCCAACCCCAACAGTCTGATAATCACAACAACTGGGAGCAGTCCATCGCCCCAGTTAAGAAAGACTGGCAGCAAGCCAGAGCCGAAAGTCAATACAATGCATATTCTGACCTGATAGAACGCACCGAACCAACCAAAACCAAACGCCTTTAAAAAACCAACCAACCGCAGGGCTACATCAGCCCTGTCCCTCCAACCTAACCAACAGCCAACAGCCAACAGCATGCCCGTCCTCGCTTCGCTCGGATTAAGAGCCAAGTCAACAGACAAAGTGCAAAAGCAAGAGCTTCCCCCTCGCGGGGGCATAATTATTGTTTAGCACTAATACCTAACACTAATCCAATAAGGAGTTCTTATGCACTATCTCCACAATCACGGTAGAGATACACTTCGCATCGACGAAGTAATCGCTACCGAAGATGCTAATAAGCATATGGTACACGCAACAATCCTGAAGGGAGGCATCACCAATTCCTTCCTCGGGCGTACTAACACTACCGACACATCAGGTAGAACACGTGAGTTCATCGCTACTACAGCTCAACTGGAAGCAGGCTACATCGACGCCTGCTTCTTCTAACCCAACCAACCAAACCTTAACGCCTCTACCAAGGGGCACAACACAACGGAGTACAACCCATGTCAACACTAACACTTAAAGACTACCTTTCAGCTTGGTACAAGAGCAAAACCTTCACAGCTAAACGCACCATCCGCGATAAAGCTAAATCAGCTTGGGCTAAGCTTATCGGCTTATCCCTCGCCTTAACCATCACCGCCATCGGTGCCTACCTAACCTACCTAGACTACACCAAGCCTTGGTATCAGTTCTGGTAGGCTCACGTAACACCTATGCTCTTTCCCCCGCTGAGCACTAACCCTCAGCGGATGTACTAGCCCACAAGCATCTAAACACAACGGAGTACAATCCAATGAACAAATTAATCAAAGAATTAATCCTCACCGCACTAATCTTCACACCGCTCTGCATCATCATCGTAGAGTTAATCGGGAGAGCACTATGAGCATCAGCACTAAAGCTGTATTCATCCACACAGTACTAGGCTTAACCCTAGCACTAACCAGCTTCATCTTCGGACTCTATGTTGGCACCGTAGGCTACCAACCCGAACCTGAACCATGCACTAACCAGCCAAAAACCCACTTCGTCCCACAGGGCGAAGTATTCCAGAGCCAGACGTACTGGAACGTCTGACCAACCCACACCCATCAAGAGGAAAATCTAATGGACTCATTCTTAATCGGAGCATTTACAGTGCTCTTCACAGTAATAATGGCTCAGTCATATATGACTAAGCCACAGAAGCAAACACTTAACCGTGTCACTGCTAATCCATCAACAGACATCATCATAACCGTGGCACTACTAGTGTTCTTCGGTGCTGGAGGCTTCAGCACCATGATGTTAGCCCTCGGCATAGGCGTAGGCGTCAGCCTAGCTTTGAAGGGCTCAACCGTAATCTACGGAAAAGGGAATCGCAGAAGATGAGCGAAGCACAAACCCAGTATGCTCAATATAACGAGCATCTTAAAGACAATGAGAAAGAAGACCAACGTCTTCAATCGTTAATCAACAGCCCTAGAAAAACACCCCCACCTCGGGGGCTAGAGCACACACCAGAGTATCAGGCAGAACAAAAACGCTTGGCTGAGCATTCAGTCAAGAACGCCCCTAAAAAACTCTACACCACAACTAACATAAGGACAGGAAAATGAAATCATTCAGCACATCAGACTATGACGACCTTATGCTTCTTATAAACATCTTACTGAGCAACTGCGTTCTCAAAATGAACGTAGACATCGTTAATAAAAACATAGAAGCAGACTTTCACGATAGAGACCTACAAGTCATGCTAAACAGCAACCCAAAAATACGCAAAGGTCAGTACCTTGACTTCGTATACGTAAGCTAAAGGAGAACAAAATGACCATATTCGAAGCATTAACTCTACTTAAACTCGCTCCTACCCCGCAAGGGGTAAGAATCTACGGCATTCGTGCCGTGGTCTATCAGATGCTGGAAAGAGCCAAACACGGTCTCCCCATAGACCTTGTGTCAGCTCACCAACAAATTTGTGTACCTAAGTACAACAAATACAATCGTGCTTGCCTGAAGCACATACCCACTGAGTTCCACGAGAACTTCGACTCAGCTATTCAGGAGTACCTCGCATGAGCGAAGTATATTTCGTACTCAAACTCTTACTAGCCATCGCCACAGTCTTGTACTTTGGCAACCCAATGCACTACTAATCCCTAGAGGAAAATCTAATGAAAGCACTAATCGCACTATGTATATTCGCCCTACTAATACTCACAACTGTACAAGTATTAGCCTTCGACCCATACGGTAGAGACCTTAATCCTGCCTATCAGCCACAGCGGCAACATGCAAATCAGCACTTCAACATTCGTCAGAACGTGCATGTTGAGCAACACGTGCAGGTACAGCAAGTCAACCAAGCCCAGCAAATCAACCAGTACAACCAAATAAGTCCGAGCATCGTCATACCAAGAGGATGGACACGACGCTAACCCCTAATCTCTCAGCTCCCAAGGAGCTGAGAGCTCAACCCAAGCATGCCCGTGCTCAACCCGCAGGGCAAGAGACAAATGCAAAAGCAAAAGCTTATCCCTTGCGGGATAAGTAATTATTGTTTAGCCATGAACACTTAGCATGGAGCCTAATGTTCACGGCAATAATGCCACACGTTAAATGAGGAATATCATGAAACGAAGTACGATTTCGTACAAAACAGGGATTTCATCTGAAGACCCCTTCGTAGACCAAGCCAAGTATTTAATACCATCTCTATCGGTAATGGATATGCCCCCTGATATAGCCATCGAACTAGATGAATATCAAGACGCTCTCAACACAGGATGTGACTATGAGCTAAGCGTCGAAGCTCGGTACTACGTAGATTTACTGGATTAACGCCCACGCTGAGCGGGATAAAGCTCAGCACCCCAACGGCTAGCACATACCGTGCAAGGCTAAACTCGAAAGGAATTACCATGAGTAATGAAAACGAAACTGCAGTACAAATAAACTTCGACCAGTTCGAAGGTTTTATCAACGCCATCAACAACAACATGGACGCTTGGTGGGCTAATATGCTCATCAGCCGTGTATGGAACAGTTCACAGATGGCAGTAGGTAGTGCCTGCGAGAAACTGTCGAAGATTAACCACGACACGGATAGCATCCAAGAGCGTATCGATGCGGAACTTGAAAAAATACCCGAGACCGCCCCTGAGAAAGCTAAGGTAGCCATCCGTAACAGAACTTTTGAGAAATACGAAAAAGCTCTGACTCGCTTCAAAGAAGATATGGTGTTCTATACCGCCAAGATAGAAACTGGTAAGAACACTATGGCATGGATAGCAGGTTTCGACCCTAACCTCGCCAATCACTTCTTAAAATCAGACGATTGCAGTATAGCCAACACGATTGACTTCATCACAGGTCGCGATTTACAGACCGATGATGACATCCGTGTTGGATACGTAAAGCTCAATCACCCATCGATGGCATTTAACGAAGCCATCATTGAATACTACGGGCTTAAGCCTGAAAAGATGGACGAGATTGAAGTCGTAGTAGACGAAGCGAGAGCCAATCGTGAGTTAAAACAGAAGTCCATGGAAAACGGTCTAGTTCAGGCTCGTGAATTCGCAAGACTTCACAGTGACCAAGCCAAACCCTACGCAATTCCACGGGATTTCATGCAACTTAAGTTTGAATCTATAATCAACACAGTTGCGAAA
>QNAF01000264.1 GCA_003641405.1 Candidatus Zixiibacteriota bacterium
AACCACGAACTGCCAGATGACCAGGCCTCTTCGAAAACCGGACTTCCTGGCGCCGGAGCCGAGTATGCCGGCGAATATCCTGGCCGGGCGAAAGGCCGACATGTACAGAGCCGGGTAGCTGCCGGCAACAAAACCAGTGACGATCATGACTCCAAGCAGCCCGAGACATACGTCAAGCCGGCCCACCAGTTCGAAAGAAAGCTGTTTGTCGCAAAGCGCGTTGAAGATGGGTAAAATCAACTCTGTCAGCGCTACAGCTACTAACAGCGCAAGGAATGATAGAAGGTACGACTCCGCGTAAAACTGCTTCATTAGGTCCCAGCGCTGAGCTCCAGCGGCCTTGCGTAGACCAACTTCACGGGCACGTCCTGCTGACCGGGCGGTGGCTATGTTCATGAAGTTGACACACGCAATGGCAAGTACAAAAACAGCTATGACACCAAACAAAATGACCAGACCGATGCGCCCACCACCCCTCCCCAGCCAGAACAGGTAAAGATCAGAGAAGCTACTCAGGAACACGGTGGCGTGTGCATCCTTATCAGATTGGTTAACGCGGTCGGCAATCTTGCTGCTAATCTCGCTGAGTGACGCGCCGGGTTGAAGCTGAACGTAAGTCGTCGTGCTGAAATTTGACCATTTCTCGAGATAGTCAGGATCACCCAGGACTACCGGCAGAATGGTGTATGGTACAAGTACATTGAATTGAATAGTGGAGTTGCGTGGCAGATCTCGCATGATACCTGTTACCTTCAATGAGGTTCGGTTATCCAGCAAGATCGTCTGCCCAAGCGGATCCTCTTCACCGAAAAACTTCTCCGCCGTTGTCTCTGTCAGTACTATTGAGTGCGGATCTGCAAGTGCCGTATGCTGGTCTCCCTCGACAAATGGAAAACTGAACATCTGGAGAAAATCCTGATCGACCGCTCGGTAATACTCCTGAAACACTTTGTCTTCCGTGCTGAGAACCGTCGGTAAAGTCATTGACCTCGTTGTACGGATGATTTCGGGGAACTCACGGACAAGCGCCGGACCCAATGCCGCAGGTGACCCCACACCCGTACTTGTACTGGTCCCGAACTGAACGTGCATGGCCACCGCACACAGGTCGTCAGCATTCTCATGGAAGCGGTCAACACTCACTTCATCCATGATCCACAACATGATCAGCAGACAACAGGCCATGCCGATCGCAAGGCCACCAATGTTTATGAACGAGAGACTCTTGTATTTTGCGACGTTTCTGGCGGCCATTTTTAGATAATGTCTGAACATACCAATCTCCTTATTCTCCTGCCCGGACTACTCCGTTACTCGTACTTCAAGGAATCCACGGGGTTGGAAGATGCCGCACGGAAAGCCTGCGTACTCACTGTGATGAGAGCGATGACGAGCGCCAGGGACGCTGCCAACAGAGGAGTAATCCAACCGACATCTACACGGAAGACGAAACCCTCCAGCCAACGGTTCATAATGTAGTGCGCTACAGGCCAGGCTACGATATTGGCAATCAACACAAGCAGTACGAATTCCTTAGACAACAGCCTTACCAGATTCCCCGCTGAGGCACCGAGTGCTTTCCTGATTCCTATTTCCTTGGTTCGTCGTTCAGTGGTGTAAGCCGCCAATCCGAATAACCCGAGACTCGAAATGAATATTGCGAGTATCATAATGAAAACCAGCACGGTACCTGTCAGCAGTTCAACAGCATACAGCTGCATGACTTCATCGCGGAAAAACCGGCTGTAGATATTTGCATCTGGAACAATCTCTCTCACTTTATCTCTCATGAACTGAAGAGTACCTGAAGTATTGCCATCACCCAGCCTGGCGCACATCAGGTAACCTTGCTCTGTCAAACCCATCATAAAAGGTCTTATCTCTTTATGGGCCGACTCCGTGTGGAAGTCCTTAACCACCCCAATGATAACGCCTTCCATCTCGACAGACGAGCCCGGAGCAATTGTTACTTTCTTGCCGACCGGATCTGTGATTCCCATGGCCCGGACCGTTGCCTCATTGATCACAAGCGCTTCGGAAGCATCCGACGGAAACTCTCGTGAGAAAAACCTGCCGTCAACTATCTCAATGCCAAATGTGGCCGCGAAATCGTAATCTACTTGATTGAATCCCACATCAAACATCTCCTCCGTTTGCTTGCCCTCCCACCAGATTCCAAATGAACTGGACCACTCTACCAAGCGACCGGCGGAGACGGCCACGCTTTCGATGTTCGCATGTTGGAGCAGCTCATTCTTCACTGTTGCAGTATGAGGAACAAGCTCGCGAGGCATGTTGAACAGAACAATGCGCTCCTTGTCAAAACCCATGTCCATCGTTGTCATGTGATCAACTTGCCTGAATATCACCATAACACTGATGACAAAAACTATCGAGATTGCGAACTGTCCGACTACCAGGAGTCTTCGCATTGAGGATCCCCTCAAACGACGTCCGCCGCTCCAGTTCCTGCCGGTGAGTTGAAAGAACCACCCCTGCCCCTTAAGGACCGAGAGAGGATGGAACGAAGAGAGAAAGAAAGCCGGATAACTACCGGCGAACATTCCTGTTAACAGCCCTGCGCCTGTCAGTATCGTTATCGTAATTGCGGAGTAATGCAGATCGAGTTGCAGATGAAACATCGAGTTCACAACTGGAAGTGACAGCTCCACAAGGGCAATTGCGATGATTAACGCGATGAAGGACAGAAGTAATGCCTCGCTCAGAAACTGGACTATCAGTTGTGAGCGACTTGCACCCACGATTTTCTTGACTCCAATCTCTCGGGAGCGCATTTCCGATCGAGCAGTCGTGAGGTTCATGAAATTGAAACAGGCAAGAAGGAGTACGGCCGCAGCAGCCAGGGTAAAGACCAGCACGTAAACTATCGGTCCATCCCCGGTAAGACCGTACAGATGAGAATCTCTTAAGGGAAACAGATACAGGTTGTTGCGTGTGTCCTGTGGATTGTGATCGTTGTAGACTTCGAGGATTCCGGCACTGACGTCTTCCGGCGTTGCTTTCTCGTCAAGCATCACGAACGTCATCAGGCTCTTGACATCCCATTTTCTAAGACTCTCACCGCCCATATCGGCTGAAACGAGGAATTCAAATTGAAACCGGCTGTTGTTCGGAACATCCTCAAGAACACCTGTCACGGTTAGCAGCGTTCCGTTATGATTGCTCAGTGTCTTTCCAACAGGGTTCTCGTCTCCAAACACCTTGTTCGCGAGTTCATTGGTGATGACCACAGAATTGGGTTCGGCAAACACGGACGAGGGGTCCCCGTGTATGAACGGAAAGGAGAACATCTTGAAGAACGAAGCATCAATATATCGGCCACGGCTTACGAATTCCTCATCGCCATGCTGAAGACCCCACCATTCAGAAAATGTCCACCTGGTCGCATGCACTATCTCAGGATACTCGCGCTGGAGGTGCTCAGCTAATGCTCCGACAGTATAATCTCCATGAAAATCCCCGGCATCGTTTGTGATTGCCACTACGTACAACTGGTCCGAATTCTCGTGGAACCTGTCAAAGCTCACTTCGTGCTGAACCCACAGCAGAATCAGGATGGCGAAAGCCATTCCGACCGCCAGACCAACCACATTGATGAATGAATATCCTTTGTGTCTGGCAAGGTTCCGAATTGCAACTCTCAGATAATGTCTGAACATACCAATCTCCTGGCAAGCGACCAATAACATTCCTTCTCCGTCACAATGAAGCAAACGGGGTGCCGAGTGCCTTAACCTCCTATCATACTGCAAGATAGCACTTGCGGCCTAATCCGCAACTGTCCGCAGCGTTACACATAGTGTTCGAAAGTGGACAGCTTGTGACCAAAGAGGGCGCTCAATCTGCGACCGATGCTTTCTCTCGCTGAGTTGCAGCGACCAAGCATGGACATGCTTCCAGCGTGGGCTGCTGAGCCGCTCAATAGGCTTCCTCATTGTGTGGAGAAATATATTAGCCCTGTAACGACGACTATTGCAATATACAAGGGCGGGTTCCGCAGTCCGTCCTACGGACAAAAAACCCGACATGTTAATCTAATATGTCTTTGCTTCGATGTCACCCTGAGCGGAGCCTGAGCGGAGCCTGCCCTGAGCCTGACGAAGGGTCGAAGGGTGAAGCTGCCAAACAACGCACCATGCTTCGACAAGCTCAGCATGACATCTGAGTCGGGTTTCTCACTCAAGGGGATAATG
>QNAF01000265.1 GCA_003641405.1 Candidatus Zixiibacteriota bacterium
CATTGAAGTGTTTTATAATCGTCAACGCCGTCACTCGACCCTGGGCTACAAAAGCCCGATTGACTTCGAGCGACAGCAAGCACTATCTTCTTAACGTGTCCGTTTTATCGGGGGAAGATCAGATCCTGCCTATCCTGCCAATACCTGCGCAGATGACTGCGACGATACCGACGAAGCAATCAACCCCGCTGCAACTGAAATCTGGTATGACGGTGTGGATCAGAACTGTGATGGTCTGAATGACTATGATGCAGACCTGGATGGATACGTTGACGAAGACTATCCGGGTCAAGAAGGTGGGTCAGCCCCGAATCCCGGTGATTGTGACGATGCGGACGAGACGATCAACCCCGGAGCTACCGAACTTTGTGATGGGGTGGATAACGATTGCAGTGGTGTAAGTGATGAACCGTTTGGTGACACAGATGCTGATGGCTGGGGGAACAGTTGCGACAACTGTCCAAATGACTACAATCCCGGACAGGAAGATGCTGATGAGGATGGGATTGGTGATGTCTGTGAGACGTGCTGCATCCCACCCTCCGTTGGAGATCTTGACCAGGGTGGCGGCAACTTAGGTTTCAACTATGATGGCGCTGATCTATCTGCGATGATCAATGGATTGTTCATCGATCCGCTGAACGGCTGGGATGGTATATGTTTGGATGAGGCAGATGTTGATTTCAGCAGTATTCGACCGGTTACAGATCCAATGACCGTTGACGGTGCAGACTTGTCAGAGTTGATAGACGCGTTGTTTATTGCTCCGACGCATTATTTGAAGAATTGTGATGGGACGGATAACTGGTAGGCGGAGTCGGGACCGCAGGGGTCCCAACCTACTGGATAATTAGCAGTTTCGAAGACGGACCCGCCCTACTCAGGGTCGGAACCTCAGGCACTCACGGAGTGGTTGGTTCCGACCTACAAGACTCACAGGCGGTCATCTCATCATCGAGGTGGCCGCTTTGCAATTGCTCAACCCCAAACAAGTTTGAGGTGGCCACCCTCTAAAACGACACAGGGTTGCATGTGAAAGTTCCTGTAGGGCAGGTCCCTTGTGAACCTGCTATCTTGACTTGTCAGGTTGGCAAGCAACCTGACCTACCTGCTGTCCCCGATGTCTCCCGAGAAAGAAGAGCTTTCTGCGAAGAGGTTGATCAGTTGAGTGCTTGACTAGTTTGGTGTTGAGTGTCAGTATAGGATATGTAATCGATAAGAGTATGCCACATTTTGGAATCAAGTAGAGGAACCTGATGGAATACTTACTGAAGGAAATACCTGTTTCGGCCGGAGTTCAGACGCTGATCGGTATGGCAGCTATCATCCTCGGTACTGTCCTTGTATCATTCATATTGCGCTCCTTCGTGTTTTCTATCATCGGGAAACTTACCCGTAAGACCAGCACGACCCTGGACAACCGTCTGTTGAAATCGACCCGATCTTACTTCTCCCTGCTGGTGTATGTTTTCGGTTTGTCGGTCCTCTTCAATTTCCTTGAGATACGGTTCAAGGTCTATGTCAGCGAAGGCTTTATCCACGCCATTGACAGCACCATATATGGCATTGGTGTCGTTGTCGTGGCAATTCTCTTGAGTAAGGTCGTCTCCTCGATACTTGGGTGGTACGGTGACACTGTTTCCGTCAAGACTGAAACAACTCTCGACGATGAATTCGTACCTCTATTGGATCGCACATTCAAGATTGTCATCGTCACACTTGCGGCCCTGATTGTATTGGATCATTTTGGAGTCGATATAAAGGGACTGGTGGCGGTGCTGGGAGTTGGCTCATTAGCAGTGGCACTGGCAGCGCAGGAGACCCTGGCAAACATGATCGGTGGCTTCACGATCATGATAGACCGTCCATTCAGGGCGGGGGATATGGTGCGATTGCCGAGTGGCCGGCGCGTGCTTGTGCACGAAATCGGAATCAGGTCCACCAAGTTCATTACATACGACAACACGCTTGTGATCGTTCCCAACTCCGAGCTCGTTAAATCGACTGTTCACAATATCACATATCCGCTGCCCCGCGTACGGGTAGTGATTGACGTTGGAGTTGGGTATGACTCTGATATCAAGAAGGTCCGCGAAGTGATGCTCGACGAGGCGGAGCGCAACCCCGATATTCTGGCAGAGCCAAAGCCGCAGTTCTTCTTTCTCAATTTCGGTGATAGCTCTCTGGATGTCTCCATGCGGTGCCATGTGGCCCGCCCTGAGGAGCATCGCAAAACGTCCTCGGAGCTACGCATGCAAGTTCTTGATCGCTTTCGGGCCGAAGGTATCGAGATCCCGTTCCCACAGCGGGTGATAACGATGACAGAAGGCGGCAAAGAGAACGGAGCCAGCTAACAGATAGCTCCGACAATTCAGACAACGCTGATCTATGTCCACTTGGCGCCAGATCATCTGACGGATACAGTCAACAAGTTGTTGTTCGAGCAAACGATGCGCCGCGAACTCGATTCTCATCAACCCCGTCATAATGGTCAGAACCCACAGCAAGCTGTGGGGCACCAAGCATCCGAATGGTCAGGGGAATGCATCCCCTACCAACCGAATAGCGTAGCGAGATACCTGACTGTGACGAAGAGCAATAACACAGTCAGGACAATCTTGATAAGGCGTGCGGGCATGTATCGCTGTAGTCGTGCTCCTACGTACATTCCGGCAGCGCCACCAATGCCAAACAAACCGCCCAAGAGCCAGTCGGGGGCGATGTTGGCTGTCTGGCCATCGCCGTACGATGCCAGCAATGTATAGAACCCGGCACCGGCAATCGAGGTCACGAAAGTTCCGAACAGCGTGGCCCCGGCAACTGTGTAAATTGGTAAACCGAATACTGTCACAAGAATCGGGGCGATTAGGGCACCACCGCCAATTCCGTAAGCACCGCCGACAATGCCCACAACAAAGCTGATGTAGAAGATACTCTTTGTGGAAGCAGTGTAGTCACTGCTGTCGAATCCGAACTTGATTTGCTTGAGAGAGAACTCACGCGGTATGACGTTGAATTGCTCTAGTGCCGAAACGGCTGGCTTTTTGGCCTGCTTTCTTCCCAGAGCATCGCGGGCCAGTCGCACCGCAATATACAGCAGCACCAATCCTGCAAAGGGCTTGAATGAGGTCGGGTCCGGCAGCCACTTGACGCGGATAATTGCGCCTAAGAAAACACCCGGTAATGTGCCCGCCAACGTTGCGAAAGCAAGCGGCCAGACCATGCGGTTCTCTTTGTAGTAGCGCCACACGCCGCTGGGTATCGAGAAAATGTTGTAAGTCAAAGTGGTCGATGTCACCGCCGGTCCGACAAAGCCGAACACGCTTATCTGCAGCGGAAGTATCAGGAACGCACCCGACAGCCCGCCAATCGACGACAGACAGGCAATACAGAAAGCAGCGGCCATGGGCAGCCACCAATAGGTTTCAACACCGCTTACAGGGAACTCAACCATTTGTTCATTCTACCTCAAATTCCGGCTTTGAGTTGCTGGCGGATTTCGTCAACAAGCACAGTAACTGCTTCGTCCAGCATGTCATCAGTATGTGCAACCGACAGAAAGCAGACTTCGTAACCCGACGGCGGTAAGTATATGCTTCTGTCCAGAATCGACTCGTGCATCTTGTTGAAATGAGACACACCGCCAGTATCAATCTGGTGTGCGGCGCGGGGGAGATGTTCCTGGAACGTGATCCAGAAGATTGAATTGATTTGTGCGATACTAATGGCGTCTTCGGGTAATTGCGCTCGGAGGGCCTCAACGAAACGGCGCGTTCTTGCTTCGAGCGTGTTGTGGAAAGATCCGTTTTCGAGTTTTCTCAGTGTTGTCAATCCGGCAGCCATTGTTACCGGATTGCCAGAAAGCGTACCTGCCTGATACACCGGGCCAAGAGGGGAGAGGCGGTTCATGATTTCTGCCCGCCCGCCAAACGCTCCCACAGGCATACCGCCGCCAATGATTTTACCGTATGTTAATAGATCAGGGCGTACTTTGTAGTACTCAGCGGCGCCGCCCAAACCCACACGGAACCCGGTGATGACTTCGTCGAGAATCATGAGAGCGCCGTGTTTCTCGGTCAGGTTTCTCAATAGCTGCATATACTCGGGCCGTTGAATGAGAAGCCCGTTGTTAGCGGGGATGCCTTCGATTACAACCGCTGCCAGCCTGTCGCCGTGTTC
>QNAF01000266.1 GCA_003641405.1 Candidatus Zixiibacteriota bacterium
CTATCGAATAGTATTCCTGACCCTGCTCAATCTTGCCCTGGTTGGCGATGTAGTCCTCTTCACTGATACGCCCGGTGATGCGACCCTCTTCATTAACCTGCCATGACTTCGTCCAGTCCCGGCTCTGGTAAGCGTTGTCAAATGACCCGGCAACGACGGCCTTGTCATGTGACACTTTCCACTTGCCCACCTGAGAGTCCCAGCCGGCGCGGTACTGCACGCTAGCCCTATCTGCCTGGCTGGCGAACATATTTTTTGCTAGTCCCGTACGGTTATCACCAATGGCCACCTCTCGTGCGTGTTCATCAGCAGCGTCGTACATCTCCTGCTCGCTTTCCCACTTCGGTTTACCGGTTTCATCATAAGGACCAGCCTCCGATTCAGACTGCATGAACGCCCGCATCGCGGCGTCATACTTCAGATAATCCTCATCCGCCTGCAGCGTCGATTCGTCCTCGTAGATACCACCAATAACTGCCACAGCATCCTGGCTAACACGCGACCAACTTTCCGCCGCCCGAACCTCAGACGCTGCCACCCTGCCGGGCGCGCTGACATCTTGTCGTCCTAATGACTGGACGGGGCCGAATGATACTGTGGGTAATTTCATTATGTACCGAACCAGCCTGCTTCTTTACCGTACCCGTACGTAGTGCCGGCACCACTGATCGCAGATCCAATCGCACCTGCCCTTGTGCTTGATGCCTGGTTGCGACCGATCATGCCCTGGTAGCCGCCCTCTAACTTGGCGAGGTTCGCCCGAGAGGTGCCTGATTTACCGAGCCACGCTATTTCGTCACGGTGCTGCTTGCCCATGTAGTCGAGCGATTCACCAAGGGATCCGGTGACAGTCGCGCCACTGGCGGCAGCCTTCGCCCGAGCCTCACCCTCTTTCGACATCTGCTCTTCTCGGAGCACAGTCTTGCTGCGCTGGGTTTCAGCCTCGATATTAGCCGCGTTCTCACGACCCATCCTCTCAGCCTCGGCTGCAGCACGATCCTGGGACTTCGCAGCATCCATCGAACTCTTGATCGAATAAGCCGTTCCCAATGCGGAAACGACCATCATTGCTTCAGCACCTGTCATGATTCTCTCTCCAACATTGTGAACATAATCATGTCTGACCCGTCAGGGGCAGCCATGTCCATCAGCGATTCCGGGTGCATACCGATCATCCTCGCAAATTTGATGTACTCAGGTCGATCCGCCCGTACTGTGGCTTCAAGCCGGTGGATACCCAACTCCTTCATCATACGCGGTAACATTGTATGTACAATATAGACGATATCCCGCCCATGCCCGCGTGCAGTATCCGACATAAACGACCACGCCTTGGCAACACCTGTACGTACCGCCACCATACCGCCGATAGCCACCACGGTATCACCATTGAACACTGTCGCAGCAGGACCAGAATTTATGAACGTCTCGGATATCGAGTGCGTCATCAGATCGCCAGAACGTGTCCTGATTTTACAGCTGTCGCCCTTGTGGTAATCTTCTAAAGTCAGAACCATGGATCTTCCCCCACTGCCCCGGTAGACATCGTCCACTCGTTTGCAGCTGGACGACGACCGCCTGCGCCACGTTGTGCCCTCTCGGAAGACGCCTCTTTCTTGCGGGCATCTTTCTCTTCAGGTGTTGCCGGGGCTGCACCGAACTCTCCAGCAGCCCAATCTTCTGTGCTCGTGCTTTCAATGCGCTCGATGTTAGCCTTGGCATCAGCAACCTCGGCTGCCGTGACACGTTTGAAACCCTCTTCGCCTTCACCACCCATGGGCATTCCTGTACTCATGAAATAGTTGTCGGCGTATTCCTTACCAATCTTCTGGGGACCAGAGTCTCCACCCTGCTCCTGCTGGTATGCCTGCTGTATGCCGTAAGGAACTCTCTTTTCCCCCATGTAACTATCGCTCTGATAGCTCCGTACATCTTCCAGCGTATACTGCTGCGCCTCGGCCATCGGCTTGTATTCAGCCAACTTGCTCTGTACTTGCTTCTGGTGATAGTCCTTAACCGTCTTATAGTGCTGGCCACCATACAACTCTTTCTGGTCAGCTGCGTAGTCAGCATCGATACCAGCAAGCGCGGCATCCCATGTGCCACCGCCAGCCTTCATCCCGGCAGCGCCCATCCTCGCCTTCGCTGTACCCGTGCGCTGGGCGTAATTTTTATCGGAGCCTTCTTTCCAACCGCGCCAGGTCTGGTAATATTCCTTGGCCTCGGCACGCTCCTCTTCTGGAGACATTCCACCGCCTTCTTCTGAACCACTCATCGCAACATCTCCTGATTAATCTCACCTGATATCGATATCACAGTGCATGGTAACGGTAAATCCTGTTCGATTGTAATTTGAGCAGTCCTGTCCCATCCCAGCTCCACAATCATCGAATTGACAGAGGTGTCGGGTTCACGAGTATCCATCGGTGTGCTGGGGTGCCGTGTAGGCTGGCGGTGACCATTGATCACCGGTAGCGCCGACTCCAGCAGCGACACGTAGATTTTGTTGTAATGTTTCTTGTATGGTTGGGATGACCCGGTTCTGACACCACCATCAAACGGTAACGTCTTCATGGTCGAGGTGAACGGCAGCCCGACAACTACGTCACCCGTGTCCGGATCAACAGGCCAGTCCAGTGTGATCGCGCCAGCGGTTACGGTTTTATTCGGATGCACTGCACCATCTGTCAGCACACCAACTTCGCGCCCTTCAAGGTGATCGAGGTCAGTGATCGTTATTCCATCCGGGTCAACGATGCCGAAATGCCATGAGTCGAGGTAGTTGTTGAAGTTGAACGACTCCACCTCGATATACATTTCTCCAGGCACCCGCTGGACCAGCATGGCAACAATGTCTGTACCCTCTATCGGTCCGGAGCTGGTATCAAGCACATGGTCACCGAAGTTATGCCGATGCCAACCGTAGATCTCTTTGCCGCGCTCATACGTCAAGGACGCAGTGGTGCCAGCGGTCAACGCGCATGTGAACTGGTTGTCCGGGTTTTGCGACCAGTCGATATGACGGATGCCGCTCTCGGTAATGTGTTCAGAAAAGAACGTCAGGTCTTTCGACAGCCAGTTGTCGGCTGTCCACTCGTACTGCATGGCACGTACTTTCCGGCCATCTGGTGAAATGTAGAAGACCTGGTCACCTACAATCGCGGGCTGAATTCCTTTCGATCCGTATGCGGATTGCTGCGTGATCTGGATATCGCCCGGGGTGATTACACCCTCAACCGAGGTGACGATGTGCTCACCATTACTGGTGCCGATCAGCAGGTTCTTGGTCGATGCCATCCAGCGGATACCGCCCAGTTTAGCAATCGAGAACTGTAAAGAGTCGTCGGCTAATGCACCTTGTGTAAAATTCTCGTAGTCATTGGACTTCGATCCCCAAAAGGTCTGCGGCTGGTTAGGTGTACCACCTAGCCAGAATCTCCCCTCATGGAACACACCTGTGCGCGGGTGGCTGGCACCTGTCCATTCCGCCGGAGGAGCAGTAAACACCACCTCGCTAAATACGAAAGAGTCAGACACATAGACGTACACCATCTTCTGCACGGGATGGTTCGGGTGCATAAAGTAGACGATGTTGCCACCCGGGGCGACGGCAACATGCACATCCACAAGTTCAGCTTCCAGCCACGGGGTGGCGATATCAGTCTGAAGCGTTTCATCGACCAGCGTGATCGCCGTGAACTGATTAACTTGATCCTGTACCGCGTTCTCCACCGTGACCCATGCGGTCGTACCGGGGAGGGTGACGAGACTACTCTCCGTCCCTGTCACGTTCATGAACGTGGCGTATGAGCCATCACCAATTGCGGTGCCGACGTAGACGTTATAAGACTCGCCACTCAGCTCACCAATGGCGACGGTGAAGTCACCAGCGGCAGGTACGGTTACCTCTTGTCCGACCATTGAATACGCCAGACCGTGATCGTCATTGGCCATGGTCAGCAGGTCAGGGGAAAAGGTCACCGTTGCGCGATCTGAATCTTCCGTCCAACCCGTGTTCCCGTCCCTGAATCTCGGGTTGGTGACGTAGTTTTGGGCGAGAGGCAGCCCCTCGAAAGTGACCGGCACTAGCCTGAGATTCAGCAGCACGAACAGGTAACCGGCCTGGTCATTGATTGTGAAGAAAAAGATACGCCCGTCGTTACCCACCACCTTGGTGA
>QNAF01000267.1 GCA_003641405.1 Candidatus Zixiibacteriota bacterium
ACACAGGTCTATGGCGGGGACTGGGCCTGATACCAATGAGCCTGATGTCGGAGATGACTGGGCGCTGTTCTGGGTCAAGCTGGATACTAAACCACCCACATATGACTGGCAGTATCCAGCCAAGAATATATGGGTGGACGATAAAATCTACTCTCCAGGCAGCAGGGGATTCCCAACCGTGACGGTGTTCTATCAGCAGCGTTGCATCCTGATGGCAAATCCTGGTATCACGATGGGCGTGTGGGGTTCACGCATTGGAGAGTATCAGGACTTCAGTTTAGGCCCGAATGATGATGACCCGTGGTTCTATGCAATAGATACATCAGATACACCAACTATCAAGTGGGCAGAAGCGCAGCGTAACCTTACACTGGGTACATCAGCAGGCGACTTCAGTATGGGCGGTGAGGTAACGATATCACCATCAGATGTTAACGCCTTCAAACAGAATAACTCACGCTCACTGCATACCCGCGCTGTGACGCTTAACACCGACATTATTCATATCGAGCAGGGTGGCGAGAAGGTTCACAGTACATCCTATCTTGAAACCCGTGACGCACTGACCTCAAACGACATCAGTCTGGTTGCAGAACATCTGCTGCAACGTAAAATAAAAAGAATCGTCATCTTACAGACGCCTGAGAAGATCGCCATCGCGCTTGCCGATGACGGGACATTGATAGGCTTCACCTATAACAACACCCGTGGAGACTACAGGGATGTCAGCACTTATGCGTGGTGGGAGATAGAGAGTCAGGGCCATGTGCACGACATTGCCAGCCACTATTCAATTGTCACAAAAGAAGACAGCCTGTACCTGACTATCAGCTATAACTACTCAGAGGCAGGCCCGAACAAATATAATCTTGAGCATATGCCGTACCCATCCAGAACATTTACCCAGCGAGTAACTCAAACCAGCCCGATACTACTGCTTGGCCCGACCCTGACTGCACAGGGTGTCGTGTTGCTTGACTCATGGATTGAAGGAACAGCAGTAAGTAATGTAATTGCCGGACTTGAACATCTTGATGGAATGGAAGTTGCTGCACTGGTCGATGATGCGTGGACAGGTACATATACGGTAGAGGGCGGACAGATAACACTGGACGATACCAACATATCAGGCAGTGAGCCTTATAATGGGGTCAGTGCCGTTGGGTTGCTGTACAAGGGTACGCTCAAGACGCTTGAGTTTGTTGCTGGTAATCAGCGTGGTGTTGGGTTTGGAACTAAGCGTAAATGGAATAGATTATTCGTCAGGACACTAGATAGCAGTCTTCCTGTCATCAATGGCTCACTACCGCCCGACAGGACACCTGATACGCTGATGGATATACCAGAGGTAGTCAGGATGGGACTGGTTGACCATGAGATGCGCAACCTTGGATGGGGCGATGGAAGCGTACTCATTGAGCAGGATCGCCCATATCCATGTAACGTACTTGGTCTATACGGTGAGTTCAATGCTAATAATTCGTAGGAGGTATAGATGAACTTTTTTGCAGCGTTATCTGGCATGTTCCAGTTAATTGGTGGACGTAAAGCCAAGGGTGCAGCGGATCGTGAATCACAAATGATCGCAGGCCAAGAGAGGTACATCACTGGTGCAAAATTACAGGACTCGCGCATACAGCAGCGTGTAATGCGTGGTCAGACTATCGCTGGCGCTGCTGGCTCTGGTGTAAAAACCGGCACAGGCTCACCACTTGAGATACTAGCCGAGCAAGCCAAGCAGTTTGCCCGTGAGCGCGATGTTATCCAGTCCACAGGTGAAGCCAAGGCAAGATACGCAATTGAGCGTGGTCGAAACGTTGGACAGGCCGCGCTGTACCAGTCATACGCTGGTGCTGCCGGTTCATTTGGTCAGGCGTTTAGTGGTGGCGGCGGCGGTGGTTTTAGCTTTGGTGGCAGTTAATGAAATTACCTAGACGACCCACATCCAATGTCATAGTCAATGAGTTGCAGTCGCAACGTAACGCGATGATAACACCGCAGGAAGCAGCCAATGTGCAGCTTGCTAAGTACGGTGCGGTACAGGCTGGACTGGAGGCCGCTGGCAGGGTGTTTACTGAGGTGGCAGATGTAAGGCGTAAGACTCAACAGGCCAAGGACGAAATCAGCTATCAGACAAATGAAAACAATCTGGATGTTGCGTACACAAACCTGAAGAATGACCCCAACCTCAAAAAGCCTGTACAGGATGATGGCACATCAACTGCGGATTACTTCCAGCGAGAATCGGATGCATTACTTGCCACCTACAAGAAAGGCTTGGACGACATCGTTGATCCTGAAGCCAAGAAGCGCGCGGAGCAATTGCTAAGTAACCGTGAGGCTAAGATGCGTGCAGAGATGTCTGGTGATGCTGGTGTGATTGAGTCAAGGGCGGCAGAGGCTTCATTTATTACCAGCATGAACGAGGCTATGGATGCTGGAAATACTGATGGCGGCAGAGCGTTGTTAGCCAGTGCGTATAACAATGGCCTGGTTGATGCAAAAGGCCGTCAAAGGTGGTCTGATGCACTGGATAAGAATGATGACATAACGCAGTCACAATCACTTGTAGACGAGATTAATGAGGCGTACTCAATCTCTGAGAAAGATGGAAATCAAGCGCTGTCAGAACTGATAAAGAACAAAGACATTGATCAGCAAGTGCGCGACATGGCGATTGATGGCGCAGAAGAGAAAAGGGTGGAGTGGGGCAAAGCGCGGGAAGAAGAAACAAAGCGCGATGAGGTGCAGAATGTTATCCAGTTTGGTGATGATTCTGCACGCGCGTCTGCTGGCCTGATGTCGTATGAGCAGATTGATTCTGCATACGAGTCTGGTCGGTATGGTGATGGCGTAGGTGCTGCATCCAGGCGCAACCAGTTATTTGCAAAAGTCACATCGGCAATGGGCAAAAAAGAAACTGAACTGGACATCAGAAGGACCTATGAAAACGGGCAATTCATGCTGGATGATAAAAAGCACCGTGACGCACTGTCAGAATATGAGCAGAGCGTGACGGCTGACATGGACGGGAATGAGCGTACTGAAACCATAGGCGATATATCTCGCACGCTCGGAACGGTATCAACGCACACAGCAAACACGCTTAACCTGTCCAGCAAATCAACGGATGCGTTGGCGGCAAACCTCAAACTGTACCGAGAATTAACCAGCGACAAGACAACTATGCCTACGCTGCACTTAACTGGTGAGGCTTCATCTGCACTTGAGGACGCAAGCACACTGGTAGATGCTGGCGTAAGCCCAACCGAAGCCGCTGAAATTGCGTATGCTAACGGACACCCGACTGAACTGGTTAAACAAGAGCGCTCTGAAACATGGAGCAACGTGACGGTTGAGTCTGCAAATGAAGCGCATACGGAGTTGCTTGATTCTGATTATTACGAAGAACCTGGGTTCGGTGATGTTGATGACCCGCCACCACTAATGGAGATGGAGTACGGGGCAATCTACAAAGCCGTTTACATGCAATCAGGCAACGAGCAGGCGGCTAAGAATGTCGCAGACCGTGCAATCAAAAGCACGTGGGTGATGACTAATTTTAACTCTGCTGACAAAGATGAGTACACGATTGAAAAGCATGGCCTGCCCGGTGATGTGCATGGCATACGCAATGGTGTTATTCGTGAGTTTGAGGGCGAGAGATTCAAAACACGCAGCGCGGATGGTACATACAAGTCAACGCAGATAGATCCTGAAAAGATTACATTTGAATCCACCGAGGGCGACGGTGAACGCAAGTGGGGCGTGCTGCATGATGGCGTGCCACTGGTAAGAATATCGGATAACGGTATCGAAGTTGCCACGTTTGTTATGGATGAGAGCAGGCTGTCAGAGTACAAGGAGAAAACCAGCACGCAGGGAGCCACTGAAGCACGCTTAAAGGACATCAAGCAAGAAACAGATAGGTTATCCACGCTTGCAGGTGACAACCCCTACAGGACGGTAACGCCAGGCATGACTAAAAAGCGTAAACAGCGCATTACCGCACTGGGTAAAGAGCGCACGCGACTGGAAAGTGAGCTGCCAAACACGGAAATACATTTCTAATGCCGCTGGAATGGTCAAAACCTGATGTTACACAATCTATGCAGTTGGGTTATGAAGCGTTTGAGCCTGAGATAACTGAAGAAGAACCGAGTTGGCTGGATGTTGC
>QNAF01000268.1 GCA_003641405.1 Candidatus Zixiibacteriota bacterium
AGCCCTACTCAACCTTGTCACACGACTTGTGAGCCGATTGTGGCGTCCAAACACAAACATAGGTTGCCATGCACCCTCATCGTATTA
This sequence comes from Candidatus Zixiibacteriota bacterium, assembly GCA_003641405.1. Taxonomy (GTDB): domain Bacteria; phylum Zixibacteria; class MSB-5A5; order GN15; family FEB-12; genus B22-G1. The sequence continues at coordinate 88 of QNAF01000268.1, forward strand.
TGCAACGTGAAAATAAGGCTTTCTCAACAAGCCCCTATGTTAGGGGCAAGGCTGCGTCCGGGGCAGACACACTTGACAAATGAGATCACCTGTACAGGCTTCGTCGAATTCACCCTCACCCAAAGCCGCTGCCTTGAGACAGCGCCATTCCCCGGGACATCCGTAGCCAGAATCCATGTAAGCCCCACATCCGACAACAGCCACTTTTTTCATCTCACACCTCCTATGCTACATCCTGGTTTTTGCTACTTACCGCAAAACATGAAATACCTGCAGATATAGACCAACTCAATTCCTAAACTTCTGTAACGCCTGTTCTCCAGCAATGGCGATAGGCTCCATGCTTGGCTCAGGAGAACAGTCAGGGTTACCCGCAGCCATAAATACAGTCAGGTCTTCGACGGTCTTTCCACCAAGGATCAGGGCACTGATAGCATCAATCTCCTTCACCGGTGGCATAGCATCGCTCACTATCTGTCCGCCAATCAGCTTCCTTGAGCTCTTGTCAAACACAAGCTTCAGGGTCCATGGTTTCATGTTCGGGATCATCCCGTGCTTGCTTCTGGAATCAACCGTAGCCGATACAGGTTCAAAGCCCTCCTCCTTAGCCTGCTGCTCATTAAGTCCGGTGGCGGCTACGTTTAGATCGATCAGACTGCATACACATGCATTCAGGATGCCTGGGAAGGGTATCTCATACCCAGCCAGACGCTTGGCTACCAGCCTTCCCATAATTACCGCGGGACCGCGCAATGCGCCCGAATTGGGCCTGCCAGTGACAAAGTGCATGTTATTCGTGCAATCCCCTGCGGCCATTATATCCGGATCCGAAGTCTCCAAGAACTGGTTAACTTTGATGCCGTATTGACCCATATCGAGGCCGGCATCAACGGCCAGATCAACGTTTGGTCTGGCCCCCACGTTCATGAAGAGCATCTCGGCGTCAATAATTTCTCCGGAGTCAAGCTTCACTCCCGAAACTGCACCGTTTTGGCCGAGAATCTCTACTACCCTGGCACCCATCTTCAACTCGACGCCCCTGTCCTCCAGAGAATTGCCAACGCGGTCCTTCAACTCGGGGTCAAGCATGGTGGGAAGAGGATAGCTAAGACACTCAATAACAGTGATCTCATAATCGGGATCAGTCTGTTTCAACATGACCGCCATCTCAAGACTTACAAAACCGGCACCGATAAAGACCAGCCTCCTCGGTTTTCTGTTGGACAAGAACCGCCTCATATTCTCAGCATGGCGAAGTGAGCGAAGCATGAAAACACCGTCAAGATCATTACCCGGTATGGGCAGCATGATCGGACTCGACCCCATCCCCAGCACCAGCTTGTCGTAAGCTAATTCCTTGCCGCCAGACAGCAGAACCTTTTTGCCCTTAGGGTCCACTTTGGTTACCCTGTCGATTATGGCATTAACGCCCGCCCCGGTAAGCTTGGCGTCGGGAGTAACTATCGAATCTCCAGTGACCAGACCGGCCACTACGTGCGGAAGCGCTCACCTAACAATAAAGTGCTTCTCTTCCCTTATGTTGGTGACCTCCACTTCAGGCATGAGCTTCTTGGAAAGTACTGAAGCAGGACCGCCAACTCCACCGCAACCGATAATGACAAGTTTCTCGCCTGCTTTCATTGCCAATCTCCTCCTATTTTGCCCTTACTAACCACGGTAAGTAATAGGCCTCTCGTTTAAGAGAATACGTTTTTTACATTCTAACAAAACGAACAATTATCGCAGTAACAAATCAGTCCGTGGTCGATGCCGACCGGACACTTGTTGATACACCGGCAACAGGCAATGCAAATGCGGGAGATCTCGGCCATTTCCTGGATGTTCTCATCGATACTCCGACTACTGTCAGTTCGTGTACACTTCAGTCTGGCTTATGATCGTCCTGTAGCCATCATCACAGGCTGCCTGCAATCATAGTGATACTAGTCTGCATTGTATACGGTCTCAACAGCGATTTCAAGCTCTTTGTCGCAAATCACCACCGAACCCGTTGGTGGATATCCCGGATCATAGCTTGTACCTGGGAGAAGCTGGTGCAAACCATCCCAACATAGGCCACCACGAAGTGCAACCCGTTATTGAAACAACACTTAGCGCTGCGCGCAATCAGACCGCGTGACAACCCGGTAGTCCCGCTTCGTCGGACTACTTGATGGAAAGCTCTAAACCGAACTGGTCGATATCAAATGATACGCTTTCTGAGAAATTGTGGCTGTCTCTAACCCACGCCAGATAACCTACAAGATCCGCCTGATGAGCCCAGTGGGTTGTATCGTGCGCAATTACCCATGCCCCGCGGGGAAGCTTGTTGTACGATTGTTTGAGAAACTCCAGGTAACCGCTGTTATTGTTTTCATCCTTGGCTTCCAGGTACAGAAAGTCAATAGGACCCTCTATTCGTTCAAGCGCGGTGGCCGCATCTTCACCTATCAACTCCACTGACTCACAGTTTTCAAGTTTGGCAAAGTTCCTGCGAGCAAGTTCAGTCATTTCTACATCAATGTCGATACCGTAGATCTTCTCAGGAGCAAATTTCCGGACGCGGCCGATACACGGTCCGGCAAACCATGCCAGCGTGTTTCCCCAGAAGCTACCAAGCTCCACCAAGCGTTTGGGCCTTTTTACGGCTGTCAGCATATACAATAAGCGTTCCATAACTGGAGTAATGCTGGTCCAGGGACCCTTGAATGTCTCCTTGATTTCTGCATGAAATCCTGTGAAAGCTGTTTTGTCGTAGCTGGCCTTTGACGGTACAAATTCCAGAGACACAAGCATTTTGAGCGCGGCGTCAACAATCTCCACCGCCTTCGAAGAATGTCCCAAACGGTACTGCAAATCACCATCGCGATATGTTACTTCTCGACGCAGACCATGTTCGGCATCGTGGTTGAAACGTGCTTCTGGATGAACGAGACCATCCTGTTTAAGTTTGTCTACAGCCAGTTCAATAGCTGTTACGGGGGGATGAAAAACGCGCATGTAATTCTCTGCTCCTGTCATACTGCCATATATGGGACGCGGAATTGTGGTAAATCTTGGAAAGTGCTTTCAGGTATGTTTCTCTATATCCGTGTTGAAAGCGCATATACCCTCAAGAACCTCAGAATATTGACAAGTACTGATTCAACTAACAAAGTCAAAATACTGTTACTTGAAGTACGAACTGCATACAATTATGTTGCCATGTATATCAGCACAAGGTAGTCGCCTTCGGACATCGCATCCCGTCTCGGCAGCAATCTTAGGGATGTCGGGTCGTCAGGTGTCTCTATCTGACAACAGATCGAGCTGCCAGGAAAGGACACCGCTCCAATAATTCGCCCCGCGTTAATCCTTGACAAATAAGCAAAAGTTGATTATTGTAAAGAGCTAACGGCTTTCTTCGCAGGAAGTGCAATTTTACTATTGCCGTTTTGACTTGAGCTTCACATAAATACAGATTATGGCCTAATGACCAATTCTATCAATCGTGGCACCAACCGTTGGGACTGTAATGTCACTTTCGAAGCGAAGAGCCTTACCGTTTGCAAGGTGCGGAACCAGCTAAAAGGACTTGTCCGCCAAACAAAACCATTATCTTCCCTCTGTGGGAAAGGAGCTTGTTGTGCTTCATCAGTCGAACTCGGGTAGAACGCATTTACTGCGCTTATTCACAGTTACTTTTGTCCTGATGTCTGTTCTGCTTGTTGCGATGCCCTCTTTTGGGCAACTGACACCTGCGGATATCACGGCCTTGCAGGAGCAGGGTCAAGCTGAAGGCTGGACCTTTCAGATTAGTGCAAATCCGGCCACGGAATACCAGCTGGATCAGTTGTGTGGCTTGAAACCACCCCCAAACTGGCAGGAAAAAGCCAGGTTCGACTACTCTCTTGAAACACGAACGAAAGACCTCCCGGCTCAGTTCGACTGGCGCGACTCGACCACCTTGCCCCCGGTCAAAAACCAGGGTGGGTGTGGAAGTTGCTGGGCTTTTGGAACCGTCGGACCGCTGGAGTGCAATATCAAGATTGTTGATGGCATCGAGGTTGATCTTTCAGAGCAATGGCTCGTAAGCTGCAACAGCGATGGC
>QNAF01000269.1 GCA_003641405.1 Candidatus Zixiibacteriota bacterium
ATCATCCATTGCACAACGTTATATCGTGAGTCGGCCGGATCCCACTCGGCGTCATTCGGCATCTGTTTGGCCACAATCGCATTTCGGAAACCGATCTTTTCAAACGCCGGGTTCCAGAACTCAATCCCATCGGCAAAAGCCTGGCGATATTCCTCCGGCACCGCCCGATCAACCCAGTACACAATGGGTTCGACCGGTTCGGAAACAGCAGAATCAGGGAACTTCTTTTTCAGATTCCAGCGGTCGATATAGCGCACGTATGGTGTTTTCCGGTCCAGTTCAGTGTAATCCTGATATATGGTTGTGAAATAGCAGAGCCGGTCATCGGCCAGACGCGGTATGTAGTCGCTCTCTGGAATGGCAAAAAGTGAGTAATGATAGGCATGGAAGAAACTGTAGCCGTTCTGCAGCGCCGGATTGTATTGTGGTTTGTTGGTCTTGAAGTGGAGCCGGACGGTAATCTCTGTGTTTTCAGGGAATGATTTGACTTCCTCGAAATAGCTGTTATCACCGTCGAACGACATGCCGGTTTTGCCCATACTGCCCAGGAAGTATCCAACATTTCCGACGTCGCGAACGAACAACTCCGCGGGATCTACAAGGATTGCGGAAGTGGAGTCATGCGGGAGCGACTTTACATCGACTCCGGCGATGAGATGGTCCGATATCCCTGATTCCAGGGCCTCGTGCACATTGCTGGCAGAGTCAACCCGCACGCGCAAGTTCTTCTCAAGAAGCATGATCCGTTTTCCAACGCGCTGGAAATAGAACGGGTAGCCTCGCCGCATGGCGCTGTTGTCGTAGAATGCTCCATCTCCCCGGGAGCGGCTCTCACTACAGAGGAAATTGGGGCCTATCTGCTCCGGCTTGATGGCCATCAACATGGAATTATCGGTTGTGTCCTGATAGAAAGTGAAGAGACCCTCGATAACAACCAGGTCTTCGACGAGTTCATCGAACGCTTTGAGATCGCTATCGCTCGATCCTGATTGTGTTGTCTCATCAGAGTCTGTCTTTGTGATTACGCTGGAATGGTCACGGGCGGTACTGCCGGTACTCAGTAGAAGACAGGCAAGGGCTGTCATGCCGATCAATCGGGTGATAGTGCGTGTTGAAAACATTCTGGTCCTCCTAAGAATAGTGATCCGCGAATATAAGCCAAGACGCGACTGAGCGCAAACTGTTGAGCTTTTTTATATTGGAAAGGATGGCTCAGAACCGTAGGTCAGGTTCCTTGTGAACCTGACATCTATGCTGAGTGACGGAGGAATGGTGTCAGCCAGATTGGGTTCAGACCGAGCATGAGAATCGCCAAGTCAGGTTGCAAGCAACCGGACTTACTGCTGATCGAACTGGCAGGATCGCAGGCACTCTCGGAGTGGTTGATCCTGCCCTACGGTTCAGTCACTCACGACCCTCATGGGGATCGCCTTCAGACCAAGCTTACGAAAAGTATAGTGTGGAATCGTTGCTTTGTAGAACCCCTGCTTCTCCGTTGGGTGCAGGGAGTCGATCAAATCTGAGGCCATTCGGAAGTGCTCTTCGTTTCTCAGATCGATTATTACGACGGCGGTAATAGTAGTATCGAATCCTGGAGCCTTATCATTTGCATCAATCCGGTCTTCTAAAGAGCCATCCTCCATTTCGTGGTTTATCTGAATGCCGACATGCATTGGCGATTGTGGTGCCACTGACAGCACCGTACTCAATGAGCCTACGACTGGCAGGAGAGCAACAGGTATTCGAGTCATGAAAAGATTGCCGACTCTCGGCTTCGTCCTGATACCTAGAGAGTCAAGCTGACTAAAATCCCCATTCGTACGTATACCGACGGACAGCATGGGTTCTGCGCCGGTTGTGTCAATGGCAAACGTGGAGTAGTGCTGACTGACAAACCTCTTAGTCTCTACCTCGGTCATTCCTGACACGGGTGGTTCTAATCCAGCGGCCTCGCTGCTCGAATCAGGGTCTCCATACCTCTCATCATACCAGTCGGGCTTCCCGAGAGTTTTCGGTCCTTCCTCTTGCTCCGGTACTGATGAAGAGATAACCAAGTCGTTTACATCGGTAAGGAACCAGTATCCTGCTAAGTGTAATTCGTCACCTGGCCCCACTATCTCCCAGATTTCATGTACGCGGCCATCCTCGGTCGTACGAGAGGCATCCCGACGCATCTGGCCTTGCATTGGGACTTTCTTCTCCCACACACGCAACACGAGAGCGGTGGTATCGTTTCTTGGTAGGTCTACAGAGAAAACAATTGAGACCTGCGACGCACCAGCAAAAGCCTTGCGTAACTCGGGAATGCTCCTGTAGATGCTGTCAGGGTCAGATTGCACTTCTACAACTACTGCTTCAATGAATTCCCTGCCCTCAACTGTTAGCCTCAGGTCCATTTGACCGCTCTTCACAGAAGGGTCAATGGATTCTAACGTGATTTCAGGGTGGCTGAGACCAACCCTGGCTTGCAGGCTAGAGCCAATGACCGAGATCATAAGAATCGCAATCAGAATGATCAACTTGGACGAGTACGCTGTAAATCGCATAAAACCCTCCTATGTCCTTATACAAAGGACGTTCCAGCCCAGACGCTTGTGTAAAGCTGCGCCATCTCTCAGTTCCGTCAGGTTGCAAGCAACCGAACCTACTGCTGCTTCGGTCATGGGGTGTCATCTTCTTTAATATGGAAATCCAGGTAAACGCCGCCCTTGTCAGTCAGTTCGTAGTACGTGTGATTACGGTGTTTGATCCACTTGTTGTCGACAATGCCCTTTCGGTAGCGGATGATCAAAGGGTCCACGCGCTGGAGTAGCTTCATTTCGCGGAGTTTCCGATGATGCTCAAAGACCTCCTGCTTGTCCATGTGGAGTATTCTGGCCACCATGAGTGAGTAGTCCACGCCATATTCCCGGTGGTGCCGGAGAATAGCGAAATCGATTTCATCTAGGTTTTTGTAATCATCGTCGGGAGCAGGCGATTCGTCGGCGATTATGTCTTTCCAGTCAAGTTCAACCAGTCTGGCCGGGTCTGTCTTTTGCAGATTGCGGCAGTCCGTGCGGTGGACTTTCAGGAAATCGTCATGGCTGAAATAACCAGTGATAGGATCGTCGAGCGTAGGCTGACAGCACTTGGCAAGAGTGTATTTGTCTTTCAACCGGATATTGTCATTCACTAGTGCATTCTCCGCTCTGGTTCAGCGGTAGTCCTCCCTGACCGGATGAAACACGTCAAGAAGGCGACAGGCCGTTATGGCTTTGCCAGAATGCGGAACGTTCGGCTCAATGAGTGCAACATCGCCCGGACGGAGTTCTTTCGTTACGCCATCGACCGTCAATTCAAACTCACCTTCGATAACATTAGCCACTTGTTCGTTAGGGTGCGAGTGGGTGGGGATTTCGGCTCCGGCTGTCACTGTCCAGTAAGACAGCGTCATGTTGCCTGTGTGGATGAATGAGACCTTGTATCCCGGCACTGGCTCTTTCTGTTCAAGATCGTTGATATTCAAAAACGGCATATCGTCTGTCCTCCTATTCGAAATTAACCACTACCTTCAGAGTGTCAGTCTCTCTCACGAGGGTGACAAGCGAACTGTCACCCTTGCGGTATTTGCTCAACCCATTCATGTAGTCGTAGATGTCACCTACCACGAGGTTATCCATCTTGATAATGACATCCCCCTTCAGTATCCCAGCATTATCTGCGGGACCCTCCGCAGAGACACCATCGACACCTAATCCTTCAACTTCCGTGACAAAATCCGGCGTAACGCCGAGAGTGACGGAGAACGAAGCGCGGTGGCCCTTCTTGGAATCCTTCGTTCGCTGGAATACAAGCTGCCCGTCATGTCGATCAAAGTGGGTAATGACTTCGGCGATCAGATTGCTGACTGAAACAATGCCGTCCGGGTCGATCTTGTCCAGAACATCCGATGGCGTGTGGTAATCTTCGTGGGCACCAGTGAAGAAGTGCAGTGATGGTATCGAGTCGTTGTAGAAGGCAGTGTGATCCGATCCTACTCCCGATTGTACCAGGGTGATTTTCAACTCACCGGCATCCAGCCCCTCAAAGTACTCGCCAAACTCCTGAGAAGTACCTACGCCCATGATCGCTAGCCCCTTCTCCTGTTGCTTCAGCCTTCCGATCATGTCCATGTTAATCATCATG
>QNAF01000270.1 GCA_003641405.1 Candidatus Zixiibacteriota bacterium
ATTGGCTATTACACAGGAGCCTATCCGGTCGAGCGCATCTGGCGTGACGTCAAGCTGTGTGAGATTGGTGAAGGTACTTCCGAGATTCAGCGTTTGGTAATTGCCCGTGATTTGCTGAAATCGATCAAGAAAACTTGATAGCAACTGCATAGATTACAACAAAGCCCGCCGATCAAAATGATCAGCGGGCTTTGTGTCTGTCATCCTGTAGTGTCTTACTCACACGGCGCGATAGGACCGGGATTGACGAAGAGGGCATCTATCAGTATAGAAAGATCCGCCCCGTCTACCGCTCCGCTGCAATCCAAATCGCCCGGGGGGATGACTCCCGAAGAGGTCACATCAAACGATACCGTGATCTGCTCCACGCTCGTGGGAGACACTGGATCGATGTCAACGAAAGCGACTTGACCCTCGTACTCGCCTGCCGCAAGCATTGCAGCCGACGCTGTCACATGAACAGTGGCTGGTGTAACCAGTCCTTCGGGCGGCAAGTCCGTAATTACAATCCATGTCTCCGACGGTGCCAGATCGAAGGCAATGGGTGCAATGCTCGACGTGAAATTGACAGTATATGTTTCCTCGGCTGGTAGACCCGCAATGGCGTTGAATGCCAGATTGGCCACTGACACTTGCAGCGTATCCGCAGGCAAGTCCACATCGTAGTATCGAACAACCGGTCGGTACAGGTCGCCGTCGCCCTTCTGGACAGCATACTGCCAGAGCGTATTGCGATCAACGAGTTCGGGGGCGATATCTCCTATGCCTGCATTTACTCTTGTGTAGACAAGTGATAGAAAATTCTTGGTGCCCACGAGTTCATCCTGCTGGCTAATGGCTGCTCCTATCAATGTGGACGAGTCTCCCAGCAGTGTACCCAATGACATCGTAGCAAAATCATCTCCCGCGATAATATCTTCCAGCTCAAACACGGAGTTTGAACCGGGTCCCAGATTCAGCACGGGGAAGTAGAACGTCGTGACATCGAGATCGAAAACCGTAATTACAGGCAGCGTCACGGTGCTAACACCATCAGGAACTTCAAGTATCCTGGGAACCCACACCGTGTCGTAATTCGACGGAGCAAATCCATAGGTGCCGGAAGCACTGCAGTCCAACTCGCCCTCACCCCAGAAGTAGGTCCTGACAAAGGCGCCGACATCAGCCATGGTCACGCCCGCGCGTCCATCGCAATCACCGTCGAGAAGATTAAACTCCTCTCCCGGGACATCACGCGCGACGTAATCAATGATGCCCAGCATGTCATTTATGTTGACAAGGTCGTCGTCGTTCATGTCACCGCACGGCTCGGCAGTGACGATCGGAACAGCACATAACAGTAGTACGAAAGTCGTTAGTGTGAGGAACAGTGTTTTCATGGTTGGCTTCTCCTGTTTGCCGGCGACAGCGTCTCGGGCTCGCAGAAAGGAGATTGCAGAAGATATAGGGACGCGACCGAGGTCGCACGCCGATAGTGATAATATCTGTCTGGTATAATTTAGCAATTGTTGACCGGTTTGTCAAGGTCTGTCGCGGGTTGAATTCTAACTCTCCTGATAAGAGCAGGTTAAGCAATCGGTATTTTTCTCTTGTCTCGGTTGGCTGGTATGCCTACAATTATTTTCAAGGAATCTGATAGATTAAAGGAGTTAAGAGCGATGTACGCTAACAGCCACTCAGTAACAATTTATGATCTGATCAAACCATCTGAGCGTTGGATGGAGATACCACTGCTGTTTGGTTTTAACCTGTTGTTGGTAGGATGTGCGTATTTGTCTTTCAATCTACCATTCTCGCCAGTACCAATCACAGCCCAGACGTTTGGAGCATTACTGGTTGCCATGGCTCTCGGACGCGCCAGGGGTACGGCAGTCATTCTGGCATATTTAGCTGAAGGTGCTGCCGGCTTGCCGGTGTTCGCAGGTGGCAAGGCAGGAATCGTGACTCTGGCCGGACCGACCGGCGGCTATCTGATAGGTTTTCTCGTGGCGGCATTCGTCGTGGGCTGGTTGGCCGACAACGGTTGGGACAAGGGCTATGTAAAATCAATCGCGGCCATGACAATTGGAACGGCAATCATATTCACCTGTGGTCTGGCTCAACTGACACTATTCGCTCCAATGGCTTCACTTTTCGCTTTGGGTTTCTGGCCGTTTCTGCCGGGTGCCATCGTCAAGATTTCATTAGCCGCGGTTATTCTTCCTTCTGTTTGGAAGTTCATCAATCGGAAGTAGATTTCTGACGCTCCATAGGACTGTTGAAAAAATCCAGGGCCGGTAGGTATTCCCACCGGTCTTCTTCTATGCCCTATCCAGATTTTCATTGAACTGGACCGCCACACCCCTTATCATATTGCGATGAATGCAAGATATCGGTTTCGGCTATAGAAAGGATCAGCTATGAACAAGAGCGAATACATCTGGATGAACGGCGAACTGGTCAAGTGGGAAGACGCCAGGATCCACGTGCTGTCTCACGTGGTGCACTACGGTTCCTCCGTGTTTGAGGGAATGCGGGCGTACAAGTCCGAAAAAGGGCCGATCCTGTTTCGGCTTGGTGAACATTCAAAGCGGTTGATAAACTCTGCTAAGATTTACCGGATGGATATACCGTATAGCGCCGAACAGATTGACCAGGCGATCATCGATCTGATCAGCGTCAATAAACTGGAAGGGAGCTATGTGCGACCGGTCGTGTTTCGCGGTTATGGTTCACTGAAAGTCGATCCATCGGACTGTCCGGTCGATTTCGTGATTGCTACCTGGCCATGGGGTCAGTATCTTGGCGAAGATGCCCTGGAAAAGGGTGTAAAGGTCTGCGTGTCATCGTGGCGTCGCCTGGCGTCCGACACTATGCCGGCTATGGCCAAAGCCGGTGGCAACTACCTCAGCAGTCAATTGATCAAGCTGGAAGCGCGCCGGCTCGGTTTTGAGGAAGGGATCGGTCTTGACTATCACGGTCATGTTTCCGAGGGCTCGGCTGAAAACATTTTCCTCATCAAGGGCGACACCCTCATGACTCCGCCGTTTACAGCTTCGGTCCTTCCGGGAATTACCCGCGACACCGTGATGACGATTGCTCGCGACATGGGGTACAAAGTGGTTGAACAGAATATCCCGCGCGAGATGCTCTACCTTGTCGATGAAGTCTTCTTCACCGGCTCGGCTGCCGAGATCAGCCCGATCGCCGAGATTGACGAAATCAAGGTCGGCGAGGGCAAACGCGGTCCTATCACCAAGAAGCTGCAGGAAGCGTTCTTTGATATCGTCGAAGGTCGCGCTGAAGACAAGTACGGTTGGTTGACTTACGTGCGTGAATGTGCAGGGGTGTCGGCCTGATGAAGATCTCAATTGGTTGCGATCACGCCGGGTACGAGTTCAAGGAGAACGTCAAGCGAATCTTGCAGAAGCTCGGTCACGAGGTGATCGATTTCGGAACCAACTCCAAGGAATCTGTCGACTACCCGGATTTCGGGCTGAAAGTTGCCCGTAGTGTAGCGGATGGCAGCGTTGATCGAGGGGTGACTATCTGCTGGACCGGCAACGGGATGAATATGGCGGCTAACAAAGTCAAGGGGATACGCGCCGGTATGGCGCTTAGTGTGGAAATGGCCTACCTGACCCGGCTGCACAACGACGCCAACGTTCTGACTCTGGCGGCCAAGTACACCCCGGAGGCTGATGTCGAAGAAATCCTTAAGACTTTTCTCGAAACGGATTTCGAGGGCGGGCGGCATAGCGTACGTGTCGGAAAGATAATGGCGGCTGAGTCGTAGGTTGTAGGTCAGTTCGAGCATTCAACACGGTGTCCCACAGCTTGGGGCTTGTAACAGTGTCCGACTTATACCCGTCTTGTGCCCCATAACTTACTGTTTGCGGTGCTGCCAGGTGTCTCTGCCTGGCAGTCGGGTGAATCCGTAGAGGCGTCAGGCAGAGACACCTGACGCCACCTCATGCAGACGGTTTCTCAAAGAGCCCTATTCAACGTTGTGCACCCACCAAAACCCTTTGCTCCCAGTATTGTTTTTCGATATCATCCGCTCATGTTGAGTAAGGTGCTGGCGGAGTTTCTTAAGGACCTCGCCGAAAACAAGGGCCGATCTGCACGTACAATCGATGCCTACCGGCGCGATCTGAGCCGCTGGGTGGCATTCCTCAAGA
>QNAF01000271.1 GCA_003641405.1 Candidatus Zixiibacteriota bacterium
CCTGGTGAGCGGTCAGGAGCCTGTCACTGTCGATCTCGCTACGCGGGCCGACACGGTGCGCAAGGACGTGATCCTGGGCGGTCAGGGCAATGACGTCCTCCAGGGCGGTATGGGAGAGGACTGGATCTTTGGCGGCACGGGCAACGATGTGCTCTCAGGCGGATTTGACCGCCAGGCCCCCGATCTCCTCTTCGGCCAGGCTGGTGACGATACGTTCCAGTTGATGCCAGATGAACTTCCCCTGATCAAGGGAACCGACCAGACCTTTGTGCCCACCTTTGTGGATACCTTCTTTGGCGGAGACGGTGACGACAGGGTTCTGTTCCTTGGCGGGGATATTGACAATAACGGGCGTGTTGTGCCCGACTTCGTGGCGATCCGCTACAACCGCTTCCTCCAGCGCTATGAGTTTACCAGCCTTGTCTGGGATAAGGCCAACCAGGCGTTCCTGACCGAGACCCTGCCGGGGGCGGTATTGACCGCCCAGGCAGCGGCGCCTGAAAATGGCTCGCTTTATGATATTGTTGAAACCTTCACCGAGCTGAATGCTACTACCGGTGGCTCGGATACAAAGGCTGCATCCTGGACCCAGCCCGCAAGTAGCGCTGATGGCTGGAACAACAACCTGGTATTTACCGCATCCCAGGAAGGAGCGGAATTCAACGACGTTACCATTAAAGTCATCGACGGGGCCGCTCCGGGTGCTGAGTCTGCAAGCTATGATGCAGGTACCAAGACACTGACGGTCAAGATCAGCGCAGGCGTGACCACGGCAAACACGGTTATTGACCTGGTCAACGATGAAGGCACCTTTACAGCCTCCCTGAATCCCGACGATGAAAGCGATGCCATCTTCAAACTGGAGATCCAGGCCGCATCTACCAAAACATACAAGGTCACAGTCACGCCCGATGCCACGGCTGATAACACTTCCCTGGGTGATCTGGCTGCGGATATAAATGATGCATTGAAGAACGCCATCGATGACTCCACGGGTGGAACTGTGGACATCAGCGACAAGATCTCTGCAGGTGTAAGTGACGGACGGCTCACTTTTACCACATCCTATATTGGCCGGGATGCCGCCCTTAAATACCTGGTAAATACGGATAATGCTTCCGTTCCTGAAACTTACTCTCCTGCCGCAGCCATGTTGGGTTTTGCTGATGATCAAACTGCCGATAGCACCAAAGAGGGCTACCAGCAGACATATATCTTTTACCAGGCAAAGCAGGTTGAACGGACCGTTATTGACACCAGGGCCGGCGATGACGTAGTCCATGGCGATCCCGAGTACAAGTTCCCGAACGTTGACAGTGAATGGGGCATCAAAGAAGGGTCTCTGGAGCAGAACGGTTTGATTTCGGCCTTAGAGATCTATGGCGGCGACGGCAATGACAAGCTTTTTGGCGGTGCCTATGACGACCGGATCTTCGGCGGCCCCGGCATTGACTTTATCGCGGGCGGCCCGGGTGGCGACTATATCGACGGAGGTCCCGGGGCTGACCTGCTGGCCGGTGGCACCACCGATACCCCGGATGACTATGAATTGGTTACCAGGGCAGGTTCAACCGGAACCAACAGCGATGTCAACTACGCCTCACTACTGCCTGTAATTGAATCGGGTGACGAGATTGACGGCCTGACATTCCATGAAGGCGACCAGGGCGACTGGTACATCATCCGCACACCGGATGCCTTGAGAGAATATGGGGAATCACACCAGGCATTCCTCTCCCTTGACATGATCAGCGTTGTCTTTGACAGGCCCGACATGCAGGCACTTTTTGACGATTCCAACTACAGCGGTAAGAACCTCTTCCTGTTTGCCGCCGAGGACACAGACCCGACAGAAACCCTGAGTGTCCTGCCGGTTGAGCAGTTCTCCGGCGTGCCCGAATACTACCTGCTCCATGTTCACAACGTGCGGTCCTTCTATCTGACTGCCAATTCGGCCCCCGCTTCGCCTCTGGGCCGGCTCACCACCGGCGATGCCACATTTGCCCTCACTGTGGGCGATGATGATCCGGTTTCGATCACCATTGCCCAGGCTGGCACCGCCGATAATACCTGCGTAGACGATCTTGTCGCCGACATCAACACGGCTCTTGATGCTTCGGCGCTTGCAGGCAAGGTTTTCGCAAAGAAGACCTTTGTGGCCACTGGCGAACGGATCGCATTTTCCACGACCTATTCCGCCACGCTCACCATTGACCTGATCACCCCTGCCGCAGTCGAGCTCGGTTTTGACAATGGCCAGACCAACGCCGGCGTGGCCCCGGCGATGGGTCGGTACAAGCTGGTATTTTCCGATGATCCTGATGCAGGGCTGGGCAGGGCCATTGATGTACCGGGCAGCAATGCCGACACGCAGATAACCTCTCAGGACCTTGCATATCGCCCCTGTGTCATTCCTCTGGGCGATATCAACGGCGATGGGTATGCCGATTTCATTGCAGCCGTTAACGATAACCTGTCAGACGATGGACCAAGCTATGCCCGCATCTATTTCGGGAGAGAATCAGCAGACGACTTCGACCTTGATGACACAGCCGTTACCCTGAAGCTTACAGCGCCGGTCTTATATCCATCTACTGGCTCCACCTCCCAGTCCTTCTTTGCCGATCCCGGAGACTACAATGGTGATGGCATTGATGATATCGCTATCGCTGTTACCCTGAACAACGGCGGAACATTTGAGGGTCTGGAACAGGCTGTATATATTCTCTTTGGGCAAACTGACTGGAGTGAGGAGGTCGATGTCTTTGGCCAGGCGGATGTGGCCATCGTGAGTCCTGAGACTGGAACCTTGTCGGTAGCGAATGCTGGTGATCTCGACAATGATGGCTATGATGACCTGCTCATAGGACAGAATGACTCTGTATATCTGTTCTATGGAGAACCCACCTGGTCTTCAGGTACGGAAAAATTTAATGCCAGTTTTACCACTGATGATGATAATTTCACGGTTACAGGAGATCTGTGGCATCGCACCGATAAGCGAGGTTCGGATACCGGGCACAGCAGCGATCACAGCTTCTATTTTGGTCGGGATACCGAAGGCGACTATGACGCCGGTCATGTACAGGGGTCGATCACATCGCCGGATATCGACCTGACCGGCGTTTCCGCCGCCTCTTTTTCTTTTAATTATTTCCTTGAGACGGAAGGGCTGCCGGATCAGTACGACAAGGCCTTTGTCCTCATTTCGAGTGACAATTTTAATACTGCTACTTCCAACACCATTGTCATTGCCTCCAATGCAACCACCATCACGGCCCCGGAGGCCGCGTGGGGTGTTGCCTCTAACGCTGTCCATCTTACTGATCCGACTACCGGCTGGCAGTCTGCGAGCGTCAATATCCCTGCCAGTTTCCTGGATAAAACAATAAAGGTCCGCTTCTATTTCGACAGTATTGATGATGCGGAGAACAACTACGAAGGCTGGTATGTTGACGATGTGAAGGTCGTCGAGCGGCCTAACGTTGACAACAGGGATGCAGAGTTTACAGTCACCGGTTTCAGCTCGGTATCGGGTGTCGGTGACTTCAATGGCGACGGGTATGAGGATTTCGCCATCCTTGATCCTGACAATGGTGGAAGTAAGGGTGAGGTCTATATCTTCGATGGCAGCGGCACCAAATTTTCGGGTAGCAAAGGCAAAACCGATGCCAACCTTACTTTTCAGGCGGCCGGTAAATTAGCCAGCTACACCTTACGTTCTGTTGGTAACATCAACAGAACCGTCACTGATACGTACGACGACTTTGTCATCACCAGCTCGTCAGGCTCTTATCTGATCACAGGCCGAACGGGGGTATCGGGCACCCTCTCTCTCAGTTCTGAACCATACGACAATTCCCGGCGCTTGCTCTTCGGTGCAGGTGACATCAATGGCGATGGCATGGATGACCTGGGTGCGGTGGCGCTTGAAGAAAGTCCGAAGCTTGGTGAAGACGGATCCGTGGTAGTCCATTCGGTAGGCCAGCTCTTCTTAGGAAGAGAGACCTGGGGCGTTACCAGTTTTGCAAAACCGGACATGGTCTTTGAACAGAACGAATCTACATATCAGGAATCAGCAGGCGCGGAGATTCCGCCGCGGTTCTTCGATTCTTCAGGCGATGTCAATGGCGACGGCAAGGTTGAC
>QNAF01000272.1 GCA_003641405.1 Candidatus Zixiibacteriota bacterium
GCTCATCCCAGTCCACCGGGAAGGTTTTGGTCAGTTTGGCCAGCGACAGGCCGGTCGGCTCCTCACCATTCAAGATCGCCTCGACGATGTCGGGGGCGAGCGTGGACAGCTTCAGGATACGGGCCACATAGGAGTTGTCCACATCCAGGTTCATCGCGAGATCACTGATGGACTTGACTTCACCGCTCTCAAGCACCTCCGCCCAGGAGGACGCCCGAGCCAGAGCCTGCACGATAGCGGTCTGTACCGTTCCCGGGCTGTCGGGAACATCGCCGTCAAGCGCCTTGGGTGCGATGATGACCTTCCGTCCGCGCATCCGCCGGATCAGCATCGGGATATGGATATGCAGATTTCCGGTCTCGGTCACAGTGATGGTGGGTTGCTTGTTCATTTACCATTCCTCCGTTCCTTGACTTCACACGCCAGTCCGGTCAGCTCGGTGATGAGGCTCGTCAAGCCATTGGTTTTGAGTTCCATATCGATACCGGTTTCCCGGATTTCCACTTTCTCTATCAGCAGCCGCACAAGCCGGTTTCGTTCCAGGGGAAACAGGTCATCCCAGAAGATTTCGATGCTCTCGAAGGCTTCCGATACATCCCGCTCTGTTACCTGATCATTCTCGAACACCCGCAATCCGGCCGATACGTTTACCAGATGTCGGGTCGATGCCACCGCCCGCTGGTTGACCTTTGCCAGTTTTTCTTCCCGGTCAGGCTCGCTGTTGTCAGGTGACATCAGTTCAAGTGCTCGTTTACGGGCCGCAGCGAGGTCCTCTTCAAGCTGCTCTTTCTGTTTCGTCAACCTTTCCCGTTCAGCTTTTTCCATCTCCTTGGCCGCGAAGTAGGTTTTGGCCACCAGCGTCGGCGTTCGGAATACAGCGCCCAGCTGTTCCAGTACGGCCTTCTCAATGTCTCCGGCCGGTACCCGCTTCAGCGGACATCGGCTGACAGCTCTCTTGGCATCCTTCTCACAGATGTAGTAGGTGTAGCGCCGCTCGCCTTTTTGGGTGTAGGTGGGTCCCATCGAACAGTCACAATGACCACAGCGAATCACTCCCTGTAGAGGGGAGATCATTCTAGTTTTAGCTTTGCTTTGCTTGGCCCTGGTGTTCTCCGAAAGAATCGACTGCACCTTCTGCCACAGTTTTTTGTCGACAATGGCCGGGTGCTCTCCAGGGTAAACTTCACCCTTGTGGACCACTTCGCCATTGTATATACGGTTGCTCAACAAGCGGTAGATGTGGCCGGTATTCCATTCGGTCCCTTCCCGGTGTTTCCCTTTCTTCGTGACCCACGACTTGGTTTTGTATCCCTGCTCATTGAGTTCCTGCGCGAGCTTTCTGGCCGAGGCGAGTTGTGTGAATCGCCGGAAAATATGTTGTACCAGCGGCGCTTCATCCGGATTGACCAGCAGTTTCTTGTTCTCCCGGTCAATATCGTATCCAAGTATGGCCGGGCCGCCGCAATATTTGCCCCGTCGTTTTGCCGCCGCAATCTTATCCCTGATACGGTCCCCAATAACCTCACGCTCATACTAAGCAAAAGTCATCAGAATATTCAGCATCATTCTACCGGTGGAATCGGTGGTACTGATTTGCTGTGTTACCGAAACAAAGCTCACCCCTCTTTCGTTGAAGTTTTCCACCATCCTGGTGAAGTCGAGCAACGAACGTGAAAGGCGGTCTATTTTGTAAACCACAATTACATCCACTTTTCCGTCGTCTACATCATCAAGGAGGCGTTTTAACGCGGGACGATCCATGTTGCCGCCGGAAAATCCACCATCGTCGTAGCGATCTGGCAAGCCTCGCCAACCCTGCATTCGTTGGCTTTCGATATACGCCTCGGCAGCCTCCCGCTGGGCGTCCAACGAGTTGAATTCTTGCTCCAGGCCCTCCTCATGACTTTTTCGGGTGTAGATAGCACAGCGCAGCAGCTTCTTCCGGGTGGAGGTCATGTTGACGTTATCAAGCATTCTTGCCACCTCCGTTCTTTTTTCCATAGGTCTTCTTCAGGCCGAAAAAGACCTTGCCGTTCCAACGGGTGCCGGTGATTTCCCGAGCCACAGCGCTGAGTGATCGAAAGATCCGGCCGTCGTACTCAAAGCCTTTCTCCCGGGCGACGACCTCGTATCGACGGTCATTCCAGACCCTCACGAACCTTGTGCCCGGCAGGATGTTTTCATTGGATTTGCGATCCTCGGACACCTTGCGCTCGACCGTAGCCACCGGATCGTCCTGGGCTATTTGTCGCAGATGCGTTTTGGCGGCTTCTGACAGACCCCCGTAAAAGAGTTCCTGGATGCGATAGGCAAGGCGCTTGACGAGGAACTGCTTTTTGTAGCGGGGCGGATCGCTGCCATAGAGGTCGAGCCACTTCTCCCGAAGTTGCTCCAGCGTCATTGTCTGGAGCGTTGCCAGTTGCCGCAGGACGGAATTCCGGGTCCGTTCGCCGTTCTTTCCGTTGCGGGCTGTTTCTTGTAAGTCATTCATATACAACTCCTTATCCAAAGTTCCGGACGCGTTTGTCATGAATGAACGCTCTGTTCCCGCAATTAATCAAGTCCTTCTCCGGCAGTTCCTGAAGATTCTTCGATATCCGCCAAGTTATTGCTGCAAACTGCTTTACGGACCTTTGAGCGCAGTACGGCAACCGCCAGAATTGAGGCGATGACATCCAGCCTGTTGCCAGGGGAAAGTCTCTTCGAATCGGGTAGTACGTCTGCTTCGAAAGGAGTAGAGCAGGTCGTTTCAAGGGCAAAATCGGCATCCAACATCGGTTCCTCCTGCGAAGGTGACCGGGTTGTCGGTGTGGATGCCGAGATACCGTCATGCGGTTGGGATGCGTGGTTGCCGGCACCCACAACCGCCTGAGCTCTGCTCCCGGTCAGCTGTCTGGTTTCTAACTATGCGTCCGGGCGCGAAACCCGGTTCTGTCTGTGGTTACATACCGAAAGCATCCTTCGACTGTCGGAAGTCCGTTTTTATAAGATTTCTTGACCTGACAGGCATCAGGTTGTATATTAGTGTTTTATGCGGCCCATTGGGCCTTTTCCTTTTTGGTAAATGTGGGAGCCATGGGCAAAAGTAAAACAGACAAGATTACACCACTGCAGCGGGACACCTTGGACGAGATATGTCGTCATATCGACGCCAAGGGGTATCCGCCGACGGTGAAAGAATTGAGCGTGACCTTTGGGATCAGCCATTCGAGCGTGCATGAACGGATTAACCAACTGGTCCGAAAGGGGTTCCTGAAACGTGAAGGCCGCAAGGCACGCGGATTGACCGTGGCTAAGCGACCCAAAGATATGGCGGCCAATCTGGTGACGGTTCCCGTAGTAAGGACAGTCGCCACAGGTGAGCCCATCCTCGCGAAGGGAAACATCATCGGTGAAGTGCTGATTGACGCAGCTACCGTCAAGTCAGGTGAGTTTTTCGCGCTTCATGTCTCTGGTGACAGTATGGCGGGAGCGGGGATAAACGACGGCGACTTGATTATTGTGAAACGTCAACAGCTGGCGGAAAACGGGGATATCGTCGTGGCTATATTGAACGGAGAAGCCACTGTAAAGCGGCTGAGAATTGAGGATAAACGAATCGCACTTGTCCCGGAGAATCCTGATCTGATACCGGTCACAATTCGGCCGGAGGATGATTTACGGGTACTGGGTAAAGTTGTGGGACGGAAACACAAATAAGAGGGCCTTATGAAGGAAGGCTGACAGACTAAAGTAGGAGACGACAATGGCAACTTTCAATTTGCGCCGCTTTTCAAAGCCGGAAATGCTCCGGAGAATTGCCCCAGGGCACCTAATTGCATTTTTATCACCGTATGCGGACTATTTTTCAGACCGTGGCGTTGAGTTGCCATCAGCCGATAACGGAGATGAACTGGATTACAATGCACTGAGCCAGGCTCTACTCAATCCGAACGCGTCCACACCGGACGACCTGGCCGAAGCGCTGTATTACGTAAATGAGATGTCCACCCAGGAGGGATTCGACTCCATCCAGGATGCCATTGCCGGTACCGACATCGACGTGGTAATTGGTGAGGATGTCGCCCATGCTGACCTGGCTATTCAAGCATGGATGCAGGACAGCGAGCTCGTTGAACGCCTTCATGCCGA
>QNAF01000273.1 GCA_003641405.1 Candidatus Zixiibacteriota bacterium
AGCACCGACCGCGCTTAGTAAAAGTACAAATGCTAGAAAAAATCTACTCATGTTCGTTCCTGTCCAACCATGTTGCTTATCAATTTCTGTCCGTATGCAAACAAGCCCAAAGCCGCTAATGCTACGGATCAGTCATTCGACCGAGTATAGACTTCAACAATACTACCCAGCAAGAGGTTTCAATAGTCTATCTAACGAATTATCGGAGGATTTACCCAAAAAGAGAGCCGCCGTCCCGATTGATGATTTTCGAGAGAGCGGCTGTGCTTTGAACCGACGGCGTCAGCGCTTGGCTCGTATATCGACGGACCCAAGCCCCACATCGGCACGAATAAGAATGCGATCGTCGGCATCTTCGAAATCCGCTGTCTCCCAGATATCGTCATCCACTTCACGAAGCTTCACACCGTGGAAATCCACCGACGAAAAGAAACCACCATTGCACTCCACTCTTACCGCCAGACCACGGGGAACAACTATGTCAGCGGATCCGACACCGACATCGATGTCAAGTTCCGTTTCTCCACGGAAATCACCACGGAAATCAAGATCGCAGGAGGCAGCACCGCAGGAAAAAGTAATTCGTTCCACGTTGGCGTTGGCCAGACCGTCGATCTCCAGTGAAGACGCTCCGACATCGATATCGAAAGTTTCGAGACGCACTGGATTGGGTTCGGAGAACTCTATGATCCCGGAAGATGCTCCCATGTCAATATCCACTTCCGTCAACGGAATACCACCCAAGTCCATTCGGGTCTCACAGGCGCCAATATCTAACTCTAAGATCATCTCATAACGAGTGGAAAGAACAAGCTCCCATTCGTTATCGGTGTCGTCGTCCCAGTCATCGCCGCGATGCTTGCTCTCGAGAAACAGGCGTCCCGTCTTTCCCCTCTTGAAGTACTCTGTGTCATAAGCGACCCGACGCGGTGTGTAGTCGATATCCAGCCGCGCGGCCTCTTCCATGTCCGCCGTACTGATTTCGAGCTCTCCTGCTCCAAAGTCAATTGTCACTTCAAGTCTCTCAGCCTCTTCAGCGAAGATTACTTCGGAGACGTGCTCAGTCCGACCTGCTAACGCCAGTGCGGAGAGCGTGATCACCCCCACGATAACAGCAACTGCGATTCGATAGTATTTCATATCTTACCTTCCTGATTCCGATTAGTAGCTTCTGCTTCACTTTACTGACCGCAGGTACAAGAAGTTTCACTTATCATCATCGCTGTTCTGGGAAGGAGAAGAAAAAGGCGGAGGTGGAACCACAGGAAGGTTCAGTGGCGGAGGAACCGGCAGGTCGTCTTTCATTGGTGGAGGAGCTGGTGCCGGGACAGTCTGGTCATGATCTGCCTGGTGGTCAGCAAAACTCACATACTCACGGAAGCCAAAACGTGTCAGCACGACCGCGCCAACTCCCGTCATCAAAGGAAACAGCGTAAGCAAGATAGAAATCACCAGCAGAAAGATGCCGAAACCTTCGGATACAGAATCGGAAGAACCTAACAAGGTCGCCACGAACATCCAGAGCACCATGAAGAACAGTACGCCGGCCACAGAATTGAGAACCAGACCGGGCCTGGCACCAAAACGGCGCAATAACACCGGCTGAAGAACCAGATGACTGAACGCTCCTATTCCCATTGCCAAAGAAAGGAGATAGGCAAAAGGCAAGAACGGCACGACTAAAATTCCGACAACTGTGATGGCAAGCAAGGCCACAAGAAACGGCATGAGAAATACAAAGAGGACGCCAACGGCAAAAGCCCTGGCCTTGTACTTTTTGATGCAGTCTGAAACATTGGCTGTCTGTCGCGGAGCCAGAGAGGACGCCAGAAACGCCATCAGCAATAACGCAACAGATAACCCAAAAACAACCCAGAGACCGTCTGACGAAAAAGACGTTCTGACTATTTCGACAGGTAAGTCGAACTTATCAGTAACTATCTGTTGTCCCAGGACAACGCCACCATCCTTGATCTCGATTCTGGGCGCTCTGATATTGCCATCAACTTGCCCGGAAGCAGTCACCAATACACGCTTGTTGATAGACTGAACGTCCCCTTTGACCCAGCCCTTGATCGTAACACGTCCAAAGGCTATCACATCTCCGTCAACATACTCATCGATCCCCACGGATATTGTTCGAAGTGAGGTCCCTCCAAGTACCAGCTCTTCGGTACAGCGATCTTCTACCGGTTCAATCGTTTCGTGTTCGACACTGCGCTCGGCACCAAAACGATCGGATACAGTTGATCGTGGATCGTAGACAAAACAATCCTGGCCAAAGTCATATGTCCAGCGGCTTCCGGCGCTATCATAGGCGACTATACCCTCAGGAGACAATTCAATGTCTTCGAACAGAATTTCGCCGGATTGCACAGTAAGTGGTTCTGTAGTGGAAAGATCGTCGTTGCCATCATAGGGAATAGCCTGCCCCAGCACACTCGACACTGCCCATAAAAGACAGATGATAGGCCAGAAGGCAGGTTTGATTATGAAAGGCAACATGCGCCTCATGTTTGAATCACATCCTATGTCAGAATCGCACGCGGCGATCAGGTTCAGAACTCAGCAAGTTTAACATCGCCAGAGACGGATGTCAGGTCAATCTTTGCTCCGCCATAGCCGAATGCACCCTGAACTTCCCGCTGCGACATCGAACTTATCGACACGGGCACCTCGATCTTCATTTCACCCGTCCGTGATCTTATTCGTAGATTCCCTGATGAAGTTTCCGGAATCGACATAGTGATATCGCCGCTTTCGGTCTCAACAAAGTAATCCCGCGTACTGTCCAGGTTCGTCTGAACCGTAATGTGTCCGGTAGTGGACACCAAATCAACACTTCCACTCTCCTGAAGAATGAAAATGTCGGCAGTTGTCGTTTTAACTCGGATATCACCGTCAACAAAGCGCAGACCTACCTGGCCCTGTGCCTGGCGAACGGTTACCGATCCGAACAGAAGTTCCCCAAATATAGAGCCGGCAGAGTTTTCTACGCTAATCTCGCCCTCAATACCGACCAACTCGATCTCAGCCGTGGAACTGCGAATATCCACATCTCCTGCAGTATGGCTGACAAGGATCTTGCCACTGGTGTTCGTAATATTGACCTTACATCCCTGAGGAACTTGAATACTCCAGTCAACATCTCCGAACGAGTCATTCCCGCCAACTCCGAATATTTTTTTCCAGAAGGATGAACTGCGGTCGCGTATCTGGTGATAGATCGTCTCCACTTCAACTTTGCTACCGGACTGCTTAACCTTGATCTCGATATGGTCAGCCACTTCTTCGGCTTCGATCATGCTAACCGCTTTGACCTTCTTGACAGCGTCAATGATAATCCTGTCATCAGTGGAACTCACGATTTCCATACTACCGCCAAAACAGGTAAGCTGTAATTCAGCTTGCGGACCAGTCTCGATGATCTTCTGATAATCGTACCGGAATTCCTTTCCGTCGGCGGTTGCAACAACCAGCAGAAGCAGGGTCGTAAATGTCAGAATATGATTTAGCGTACTGCGCATTTGGGGTTTCCTTACCGATCGACCTGTTAGATATTCTTGAGCTTCTTTTTCAGCAGCTCTCTTGCCCTGAAAATCCTCGCTTTCACCGTTCCAACAGGTATACACAGTAAGTCGGCTATTTCCCCGTATGGTTTATCGTCCTTGTGCCGGTAGATAATAACTTCCCGATACTTGTCAGGCAAAGAGTCGATGGCCTCCTCAATGGAGAACCGTTGCTGTTTCCTGACCAGGTCCCTTTCCGGATGATAAGAGTAATCAGGCACTTCCATTTCCACTGTCCCATCTTCCGTCACCAGGGGACGATCCAGTGATAAGGCTTTAATCCTCTTCTTGCGCAGATAGTCAATAGAAGAATTGGCTGCTATCTTGTACAGCCAGGTGGAGAATCGAAACTCAGATCTGTAAGAGGCCAAAGAAGTAAACGCTTTCATGAAAGTCTCTTGCACCAGATCACGGGCAGCCTCTTCGTTTCTGACCATACGATTGATAATATGGAAAACCGCTGCTCGATGTCTATCGACCAGAGTAGTGTATGCCTGCTGGCTACCGGCAAGTGCTTTACCGATGATAAGGTCTTCTTCGTCCCGTAACGAGGTCA
>QNAF01000274.1 GCA_003641405.1 Candidatus Zixiibacteriota bacterium
AAAAAACTGGCTCTGGTGGCGGCAATGCGAAAACTGCTGCTTATCAGCAGAGCCATGCTGATGGCTAAAAAAACATTCAATCCAAAATATTCAGCATTGACTTGAAAGACGGTATCTACAAGAGTATGGTGGAACGGAGTCGGAACCACAGGGGTTCCAACCTACTTCTGATCGTGGGCGGCAGATGTCCACATCTGCCGCTTATTTGATGTTTGGTGCCCTACAGCTTGCTGTTGGATCTGACACCTGGTGTCGTAGGGCGGATCCGTCTTCGAATCCGCCTTTGAAGGGGAAAATGGCAGGTTTGAAGACAGACCTGCCCTACAAGATTTTTTCAACAGGCCCCATAAGTGAGTGCACAACATTCCAGCGGTGAGTGTGTTGAATCCACACGGATGAATGTTGTTCGTGGTCGCATCTTGTTGTATCGTAATGCCTCGTAAAATCGGCACCGAACTTGCCAAGTAATGGTATAAGTACTTTAGATTCGGGAGTGAATTGTTCGTGATTGCATGCATAGGATTTACAACCAGACTTGCCGCGCTTTTGCTGGTGCTATCAGCGTCACTGTATGCGTCGGAGACTGCACCTTTACACACCACACGACTTCTGGTAGAAGGAACAGTCTTTGACGCGGACACCCGGGAGCCTATTCCGCACGCAACTGTGCGAGCCGAAGGCACCGGGCGATCAACGCTGACCAACGGCGAAGGTCGATATCATCTGCGAGTAGCTGCTGATTCGCTCCATCTCAAATTCTCCCACGTCGCTTACTTTTCTGAGCATCGAGATATCACATCGGCTGACACGACAATTGTGGCTGACATCTACTTGCATCCCTGTGTAATCAAAGTTGGCAGTATGCGTGTCTATCGGAATCCTTATGATCCGGGACAGCAGATTATTGTGGAGGCGATTCGTCGCAAAGAAGACATCCTGTCGAAGATCCACGACTACCGCTACGATGCCTACGTCAAGCTGCTGGTAAACGACGAGACCAAAGCAGACTCATCGGAGATCTGGCTGATCACGGAAACCCAGATGACAGCCTACTGGGAGCAGCCGGACAAGTACAAGGAAATCATCACCTCCCGTCGCCAGTCTTCTAACATGGAAGCGGAGAACAACCTTGTCACGGTCGGCGAGATACTCAATTTCAATCGTGATCGGATTGAGCTCGGTCGCTACTCCGTAGTATCGCCAACCGCGACCGACGCTCTGGACCACTATGACTATTACCTGATGGATACGCTGTATATCGATTCACAGGTGGTGTTCCAGTTGGAGATTGAACCGAAGAACCCAGACAAGCCACTCTTCGAGGGTTTTATTTGCATTGCGGACTCGACCTATGACGTTGTTGAAGTTGACGTTGGTTTTTCCCGTGGGGTGGAATTGCCAATGCTAAAGGAACTTCGCTACAGTCAGCGGTTTGCCCAGTTTGAGGACGAGTTCTGGATGCCGATCCAGATTACTTTTTCCTGCAAAGTGGAGTTCAGCATCCCCTTGCCGGGAATTCCAAAGAATCTCGGTCTTTTTCACAGTGCCTCTCTGTACAGTTACGAATTCGAAGCGGGCCATGCGTCGGGGCTGTTCGATGAATACGTGCTTGAGGTGGATGAGAAAGCCGATGAGTTTGACAGCACCGCATGGTATGCTCGCCAGACAATCCCGCTGACCGAAGAAGAAGTACTGTCCTACCAGCGGATCGATTCGCTTGAGAACCTGCCGGCATCGGTGGGTGAAATTGCGGCAACGGTGCTGGGGGGGGCTGTCTTCATGACATTGTTTGGCAACCCGGAGCTGTTCAGGTTCAATCGCGTGGAAGGACCTTATCTCGGTCTTCGCAAATCTTTCGAACTGATGTCGGACAGGCTGTGGGTCAATCTGGGTGTGGGGTATGCTTTCGATGCCGAGTTCTGGCAGCACAGCTACGGAGTGAGATTTCGTTTGCATGAAAGACGGCAACTCTACGCCCACCTCAGCTACTGTAATAGAGTCACGCGACGCTCAACATTCACGTCAGGTGGTTTCCGTTCAACTCTCATGGCGCTTTGGGATCAGTCCGGCCCGCACGATTTTTATCGAACCGAAGGCATACGAGCTTCACTCTCCACCAAGCTGGTGAAACACACCCGCTTTGGATTGAATTACAATGACGAGACCCATTTCTCAATGCCGGCGGTTTCAGATTTCAGTTTCTTCGGAGATGACGAAGATTCACTCCGCGTGAACCCGACGGTTGCCGAGGGAAAACTCCGCACAGTAAACGCCTGGCTCAGTTATGACTCACGCGACATGATCAAAAACAAGGGGCGCGATGAACTGATAGGTGCCACACGGTATACAAAGATCGACTTAGGAATCGAATACGCCTCACCGGATTTCATCTCCAACGACTTCAATTTCCGCCGTTATCACGCTACATTGTATCGCCGTCAACAGACACTTGGAATGGGCATGACGTCACTAAGGCTCTTTGCCGGTTCGTCCGACGGAACTCTCCCGCCGCAGCGGTATTTCGCGGCGAGTTACACCTCCGGCATTCGGTTCAAATCATGTGAGTATAGTACACTCAATGATGTCCGCGTTGGCGGGAGTCGCGCCTTGTCCATCCGTGCCAAGCATGATTTCCGACGCCAGCTTTTTGTGGCCAGCGGAATTCCGCTGGTAAGAGACATACCGTTATGGTTAAGTATCCACGGCGGGATTCTGTGGACAGATTTTGCAAATCACAAATTCATCCCCGGTGATGAATCGATTGTCACAATTGAAAAGCCGTACCGAGAGCTTGGTTTCGGGCTGGGTAATCTAACACCGTTCCTGGCGCCGTTCAATTTCTCTGTCCATTTCATATGGCAATTGTCCGACTATGACACCAGCGACTTCCGGGTCAGCCTTGGTTTGTTCTAAGAATCAGGACCAAGCACAACGATAGAGAAGGAAAAGAACAAGCTGCGTCGAGTCCGTGTGTCAGGGATGACAGAGAGGCAGGTCCTTGTAGGGCAGGTTCAGTCACTCCGAGAGTGCTTGCGAACCTGCCATCCTTGTTTGTACGTTCTCGCGGCTTGCGCGAATGTCAGGAGCACAAGGGTCCTGAGCTACAAGCCACGTTTGTGAATTCAGGGAACACGGCCAATCCACATTTCCTTTGCAATCTACAATCACTGGGTCCCTGCGTCCGCAGGGATAACGAAATAGGCGGGGATGACAGAGAATTACTCCCCCTTACGCCGGGATCCAGATCTTCTTGCAGTTGATGATCTCCGCCGAGCCCGGAAGCTGAATAGGGTTGTCGGCTTTGCAGAAGAAAAACAATCCCCGATAGTTGGTTATATACTGGTAGTTTTTGCTGAATACACCACCGACCGCAAACGCTACCAGTGGCTTGTCTGCCCGGTTAAGAATCTTGATAAACTCTTCCGGGTCCATCTTGATGATCCCCCCGGCTGCTTTGGCCGCGTTGGCTATTGCCGCTGCTGCCACCGCCGCTCCAGTTGCTGCTCCACCTGCGTATGCCATACTCGCTACCTCCTTCTTTCCTAATTAATCCGACCGGGTGATGATATTCCAGCGGGACGTCGGAACCACAGGCACTCTCGAAGTGGTTGGTTCCGACCTACTACTCCTTCTTATCAACATACCACCGTCATGCCATTGTATTCACAGGATTCGGTTGCTCTACTTGGTCAGCCGATCTACCTCCGCTACCTGGTCTGCGAACAGTTTGAGAGTAGCTTCGACCGGTGCCGGAGTGGACATATCCACGCCGCAGATTTTCAGAAGCTCGATAGGGTGATCCCTGCCGCCGGATGCAAGCAGCTTGAGGTACTTGTCGATAATCCCTGCCTCACCGCCCAGGAACTTGGCCAGGATCGCCTGCGACGCGGCAAACGAAGTCGCGTACTGGTAGACGTAGAACGTTTGGTAGAAATGCGGGATGCGCGACCATTTCATCGGTGTGAGATCATCCACAACCATCTCCGGCCCATAGTATTTCTGCGTGAGATCGCCCCAGAGTTTGTTCATGAAATCCGGCGACAGCGCTCCGCCTTTTTCTACTTCTTCGTGGATAGCCAACTCAAAGTGGGCGTAC
>QNAF01000275.1 GCA_003641405.1 Candidatus Zixiibacteriota bacterium
ACCGAATCGGAAGCTTCATAATTCTGAGTGGCAGTCAGCGAGATTGTCGGATCAAGGTTATTTGCCTGGGTGCAGACCAGTGAGACGGAAGCTGCCGAGGAAACAGTGTCAAAGATGATCCCGCCTATTTGGAGATCAAGGCTGTCAAAATCTCCGCTTACTGCGCTTGCGCTCAAGAACGTGATGCTATCACCAATCGTGGGGAAATAGCCGTTGTATAGGTCTACGTTGATGATGCCGCCTTTGGTGACATTGCCGGCAACAGCCAGAGAATCAAAGTTACCGCTGGTGGCAGCTGCTATTTCAACATTGATTAAGCTCGTGGACTGCTGAGCCATGTCCATTCCGGTAATAGTTAGAGCTCCGGGCGATGCTCCGGGGCTAATGATACCGGCATTGGTGAACCTAGTCACTGATCCCGTCAGGTCTATTGTCCCGTTGCCAGCGAGTGTGCCGGTAGACTGATTATCAAAAGCGCCTCCGTTGACATCGAGCGTACGTCCGCTATCGACTGTAATCGTTCCCGTATTGGTAAAGCTGGGGGTTGTCCCACTCTGGTCAATAGCGAGATTACCGCCGATAAGATTGATTGTTCCACTGTTGGAGTGATTGGCAGAGGCGAAATCCAGCGCTAGTGGCCACCCGATATTCATCGTGCCCTGGTTGTCCAACTCAGCACAAATGCTTTGGCCACCGGTTGGTGAGTTTGCATCAATAGTACCGGTAGGAGAATTGACCAGCGGACCAGAAGAATTAACAGAGACACTGGAACTGCCGTAGGACGAGAATAGAACCAGAAGTCCGTTGTTGGTGAAGCTACTATCGATATTCAACGCTGAACCCCAGTTTGAGGGATACCAGAGCTTAAGAGTTGAACCAGGATCATTCGTGAAGGCACCATTGAAATAGTTGATTGTTACCGCTGTAATAACACCGCTGTTGTGAATCGGCACATCGATCGTGGAACCCATCAGAGCCAGACTGTCTGAAATCAAGATGTTTCCAGTACCATTGATGGTTGAATAGGTCACCGGGGTCGAATTCTGAATGATCAGACTGTCGGATATTGTCAGAGTGCTGGAGGTCAAACTGATTGGTCCCGTCCAGACTACCGCCGGTAACGTCATGGTACTGGAGGTTAGGATGAGAGTCCCCGTCCAGGCTGCCGGGGAAACCCAGGAGACAGTTGCGCCATCGAAGTCAAGTATTCCATCGCCAGTAATACTGCCCGAGGGGAAATCAAAAGTGCCAGAATTGACATCAAGTGAATATGGGCTGGCAACAGCTATCGTACCCGTGTTGGTGAAACTCGTCCCGTTAATGGCAAGATTACCGCCAGTGACATTAATAGTACCGCTATTGGTATGATTAGCAGAGGCGGCATCCAGATTGAGGTAATATCCCAGATTCATCGTACCCTGGTTATCAAGTTCAGTACCGATATATGCCCACCCGGCTGTTCCGGTAACGGCGATAGTGCCGGTAGGAGAGTTGACCAGAGTACCATGAGGAGCGTTCACTCTGACATAGGCGCCACTGTCCGTCGATACAAGATCCAGAAGTCCGTTGTTTGTGAAACCACTATCAACCGTCAGGATTGCACTGAAACTTGAAGTATACCAGAGCCGAAGTATCGAGGCAGTATCGTTGGTGTATGCTCGATTGAAATAGTTGTTGGTGTGCGCTGCCGTGATGACACCGCTGTTGTGCAGGGGTACGTCGATAGTGGAACTGATCAGAGCGAGAGAATCTGACACAGTGATGTTCCCGGTGCCGTTTATGGTTGAATAGACCGCAGATGTCTTGGCATTCATGTTGATAGTGAACGGCCCGTTGATGGTCAGTGTTCTATAACTCATTGAAAACGTCTGCCTGCCGATGGAGCCGCCGAGAGTTATCCCGGCAACAGTTATGTCAGTATCAAGCGTGACAGTATAGGTTCCATCGAGCGTAATAAGGGCGGTGTCGATGGCTCCGGGGACCACTCCGCCGGTCCAGTTGGAGCCGGTGCTCCAGTTGCCACCTGAGGCGTTCGACCACGAGATTTGGGTAGCTTGAACAGAGGTATTTACTCCCGCCGCAACCGTCAGTTCCAGCAGGAACACAATTAGTCCGTTAACTGTTCGCATGGGCATGGTCCTTTCAATAGGTCAAGATGAAATTACAATAGACCATATTGTGTCGTTGGCAAATATATAACTGGCCTGTAATTATCCAGATGAGACAGGTGACTCGACTGCCGATATGGCTGAAGTTTGACGTTTGTCTGCGTAACAACGGGACTCAGCCGTCAGTTTCGGTTCATACCGGCGTATCGGTCGTCATCATCAAGTAACCTGAGGAACTTGTGGTTCACTAGGAAAAGTGGAAATTGACTTTTGTGGGCTAGTCGCGATGTGCGGCCAGCCCAATTATTTGTCATCCGGAATCTACGCCAGGTCCGCAAACCGGGTTACGGTGATGATTCATCCAGCCGAAGCAGTTGGTCCGAAATGTGACCAACAGATGGCTTCGGCCTTAGTTTTCCTAATTCAACGTAACCGAGTAGGTATAGTTAATCGGGATGTCCTCGCCAAAACCTTCTGATCCTGACCCGCTGTCAGTAGCGCCACTTTGATTCAGGACATGCAGGAAGATGTTCTGCCCCATTATTGAGGCAAGGAGGTTTGAATAAACACTCACGGTTACATCTGGGATCGGCGGATCGGTGTCACAGTGAACCGTAAAACCAACGGGCAAGGAAGCTGCGAAAACCTGGAAGTCAAGGTAGTCTCCAACGACCGAGCCGACAATGGCGACCTCAAAGGAAGATGAATACTGGCTTGCTATGTCGCAGACCTCGCTGCCAACCATGACGACACTTAAGTTTTGCGAACCGGT
The DNA here is from genome assembly GCA_003641405.1 of Candidatus Zixiibacteriota bacterium. Classification (GTDB taxonomy): domain Bacteria; phylum Zixibacteria; class MSB-5A5; order GN15; family FEB-12; genus B22-G1. The sequence goes on from QNAF01000275.1 coordinate 2,881, forward strand.
CCCGCTGCCAGTTATGGTGTTTTCCTCGATATTCAAATCAAAGTTGATAGTGATTGCATCGTCGAACACCCACGAAACACCATCTCCACTGTGATGGAACGTCAGATTGAGTGTGGAGGATCCAAGATCACCAATATCGATAGAGGCACTGGCGATTTCGGTGTTCTGGGTAGAGCGTCCCTCGCAAGCTGTGTAGTGCGTAAGGATCGCTTCACGCCCCTCGTCGCTCCCCGCTGTAAATGTAGTCTGAGCTTGTCCGTTGCCAGCTGTGGTGGCGGTGGTCGGACTGAGAGTGCCCAGTCCGCCGGCAGCCTCAAAAGTTATCTGTCGTCCCGGCATGGGCACACTGTTGCAGGTGAGAGTAGCCGTCACGGTCGATGTTTCCTCGACATCAATCCGCGAGGGGCTTGCTGCTACCTCCAGAACCGGCACACACTTGAAAAAGATCCCCACACCCAGGTCGAACCAGGTACTGGTGGTGATCGTAACCCGATCCAGCTTGTAACTGATCAGGAAGACATTGTCACCACTTACATCACCCATCGGTTCGTAGAATGAGCCAGGTACCCCATCAATCTGGTAAGCGACGTCGAAATTTATGCCCACTACTTCGTGGCACTGGCCACCATGGATACCGATGTCACCGACTTCAGCAATGTTCTGGATGAAGTAGATCATGTACAGGTCAAGTGCTCCCTGGCCGTTGCTGCCATCGCCAAGATCCGATACAAAGTCATCAAAGAGACCATCCGGGCCAATGTCACCGCCGGTCCACACCGTGAAATGACTCACCTGACCGCTGTATGATTGTCCGTCACCACTTACGGTGGCCACGGATAAACTCTGTACCCAGAGATCTTCAGCGTCGTCAAAGTAGAGAAGCGGGAACTGTGAACCGGGTGTCATCGGTGTGGGACATGGGATTGTAATGGTCACCGGCACCGCAAATTCCTGCCCGTCGGGTCCGAAATCAACAGCCCCAAGAAAGTCAAAGATACCCAGACTGGACGGAAGACTGCTCTCATCACTGCATGTTGTTACTGTGATCGCTGTTTCGGCAGAGAGGGCACCGGCCGGGATAACTACCGAAGCGCCTCCAATCCCGGTAACTGTGCCACCGTTGGGACCAACCGTTGTGGGCGGAGGAGTGTTTTCGGTCGGTTTATCATCACCGCAA
>QNAF01000276.1 GCA_003641405.1 Candidatus Zixiibacteriota bacterium
CGGGCAAACAGTCCGAGATTGTTGCGCTTGCTCGTACCGATGTCATAGGCAAAACCGGTTGCCAGGAGTGCCCGCTCAAGTTTCTTCTGCGAAGAGACTGCAATCGTCCTGCCGTTTAGATGAGACTTAGTTCCCCTGCTCGCCCAGAACAGTTCGGTTCTTTCCGGATCATAGACAACACCAAGCATTGTTTCGCTTTTGTGTTGTAAGGCAATCGATACACAGTATACCGGGAAACCGTGTGCAAAATTCACCGTACCATCAAGGGGATCGATCACCCAGCGATATTCCGAAGGCCGACCGGTGGCACTGCCTTCTTCGGTAAGAATGGCATGGTCTGGGAAACGTCTTATGATTCGGCCGGTGATGTACTGCTCGGCTTTCAGATCGAACTCGGTAACCGGGTTGATACGCCCCTTATACTGCACTTTGAGCACCCGGTTGAATCCCTTTCTGAGAATCCCACCGGCGCCAACAGCCAGTTCTCTGGCAAACAGCAAGAGTTGTCTTTGCTCGCTACGGTTCATTCGACCTGACTTCATGCTTTCGTATCCTGCGGGCGGGTTGCATGTCTCTTGTACTGCAACTCATACAGTTTACGATATATACCCTGCTTCTTCAACAAATCTTCATGGGTCCCGGATTCACGCAACTCACCATGGTGTAACACCAGAATCTTGTCCGCTTTCTCTATTGTCGACAATCGGTGAGCAATGATTATCGAAGTCCGATCTTTGAGCAACTCCTCAAGAGCTGCCTGGATCATTCTCTCGGCCTCAGTATCAACAGAACTCGTGGCTTCATCCAGCACCAGGACATCCGGATCAAACGCCAACGCCCGGGCAAACGATAGCAACTGTTTCTGGCCGGTTGACAGGGTAGCCCCACGCTCGCGGATTTCGGCACCAATACCGCCGTTTTCCTGCCTCAGAAAGCGATCAAAACCAACACGACGAAGAGCCTCTTTCACGGCCTCATCTGAAATACGATCTTCCCGCAGCCGAACGTTGCCCGCAATATCACCACTGAAAATGAAAACATCCTGCAACACTAATGCCATGCGGGACCGGAGATCACTTATCCGCATTTCACGGATTTCGGTGCCATCAAACCTGATTGATCCCTTCTGAAAGTCATAGAACCGATACAGAAGCGACACTAGCGAGCTCTTACCCGCTCCGGTGGCTCCCACTATGGCCACTTTCTGTCCGGGTTCCACAGTGAACGAGACATCCCTGAGCACCCAGTCTTCTTCCGCGTAGGCAAACCATAGATTATTGATCTCTATTCGACCCTTGCGGTCCGGTACCGGCAGAGCACTTGCCAACTCTGCGATTTCCGACTTCGTATCAAGCAACTGGAAGATGCGTTCGGAAGACGCCATGGATGCCTGCAGAATAGTGTATTTTTCGGCAAGGTCCCTGATCGGTCGATAGAACATCTCTACCAGTGTGACGAAAGCCACCAGTTCACCGAACGTGAGGCTTCCCGTTCCTATCCGAAAACCTCCATAGTACAGTATAAGCCCGATAGACAGAGCGCCAATTACTTCCACGGTCGGAAAGAAAATGGCGTAGTAGTAAATGCCACGGAGATGAACACCACGCAGATCAGCGTTGATCTTATCAAACTGCTCAAAAATCTTCTCTTCACGATCAAACAGTTGAACAACTCTAATTCCGGTAATATGCTCCTGCAGGAATGCGTTCAGGCGCGCAACACCGACCCTCACCCGGCGAAAAACATCGCGGACCTTGTAACGAAACACAAAAGTAGCAGCCACAAGCAAAGGCACCACCGCAAATGTAATCAGCGCCAGTTGCCAGTTGTAGTACAGCAGGGCGGCTACAATGAGGACCAGGCTGAGAATGTCACCTATCACTGTCACCACACCGGAGGAGAACATCTCGTTGAGAGTATTAACGTCGCCAGTTACACGCGTAACCAGCCGGCCCACCGGGTTCTTGTCGAAAAACCCCAGGTTAAGACGCTGGATATGTGAAAACACCTGGCAACGGATGTCGTGAAGTACTTTCTGCCCCAGCCAGGTCATTAAGTATGTCTGCACAAAAGATATTGCTCCGCCAACAAGCATCACTCCGAGGAATGCCAACGCGATGTAAGTTAGTCCGCCCGCGTCCCCTGGCATTATGAAATCGTCGATAGCCACCTGAATGAGATACGGTACAGCTACCTGTGCCAGCGATTGAGCCGCAAGTAACAGCACAGACACCACCATCGCCCAGCGATACGGCCTGACATAGGTCATCAACCGTTTCATCAGTCGGGAATCGTAAGCCTTGCCCAGCGCCTCTTCCTCGTGATACGCAGATGATACCATCAGAGGCTCTCAATCTCTTCCGCCAGAAGTTGTGAACGATAGAGTCCGGCGTAAGCGCCGCCAAGACGAAGTAACTGCTCGTGTGTCCCTCGCGCGACGATTCGGCCATTATCCAGATAGATAATCAAGTCCGCATCCTTGACCGAGGAGATTCTGTGCGAAACAACCAGGGTGGTCAGTTCGCTTGTGCGTGCGCGCAAACGCACACTGATTTCATGCTCGGTTTCGGTGTCTACTGAGGCTGTCGCGTCATCCAGTATCAGGATTGGTGGCTCAGTAAGCACCGCCCGGGCAATGGCTGTCCGCTGCTTTTGCCCACCCGAAAGGGTGATCCCGCGCTCACCCACCATGGTATCGTAGCCATCGGGAAACTCATCGATATCCTTTGCCAGCGCTGCCATTTCTGCAATCTCTTCAACTTGTTCGAAATTGCAGGTATCGACCCCAAATCGAATGTTATCAGCTACCGTGGCCGAAAAGAGGAACGGCTCCTGTGCCACAAATCCTATCTGCCTCCGTAGAGCGGACAGCTCCCAGTCGTTAATGTCAATATCATCGATGAACAGTTGCCCCGGCTCGATTGAATACATTCTGGCTAATAATGAGACTAACGTACTCTTACCGGACCCGGTAGGCCCAACAATGCCAAGTGTCTGGCCGGGTTTGACTATCAGGCTGATATCGCTCAGCACAGTATTATCGTCGTACCCAAACGTCAGATTACGAAACTCGATCTTGCCGTGAATTCTATCGCGCTGAGATTCATTGGAGAGATTCCTGATTTCAGGTTCGGTGAAGAGTATCTTATTAATACGATCCAGAGAGGCCGTTCCTCGCTGATACAGCGAAACCGTCCAGGCAATTGCCAGAAGCGGCCACATGAGCATTCCCAGATAGAGAAAGAACGCGACAATTGTACTGAGTTCGATATTGCCGGCTATAACCTCCCGACCACCGAAGTAAAGAACCGTAAGTTGCAAGCCGGCTGCGATGAAGCGAATAATGGGGAAAAACGTCGCGTGAAGTCTGCCCAAACCCAGATTCAGTCCAACGTACTCCTGCGATAATGATTCGAAATTGGCAGCCTCGTTATCTTCCTGACGATAGGCCTTGATCACTCGCTGTCCCGCAAGGTTCTCCTGCACAACTGCCGTTAGATGAGAAAAGCACTGCTGAATTCGATCAAATATGGTGTGAATTCTCTTGTGCAACTGGTTCCAGGAAATGGGAAGAAGCATTGCCGGCACCAAGGCAATCAGGGTAAGCTTTGGCGAGAGTACAATCATCATCGCAATGCCTCCCGTTGCAATCACAATCGTATTGCAAATGTGCATGATACCGGGACCGATCATCATGCGCACTGCCTCTAGGTCATTAGTAACACGCGCCATGATATCGCCCGTACGATTCTTGTCGTAATATGACGGCGACAACCTCAACAAATGTGCCACCAATTCCCCGCGGAGATCATACTCCAGACGCCGTGACATCCAGATGATCGTTCGCCGCACTGAAAACCGAAAGATTCCTGACGCCACTGCCAGGCCGATCATGGCCAGCACGAGCATGCCAACTTGAGACATAGGGGCGCCGGTTTCGAGTCGATCAAATACGAGCTTGGTCAAGTACGGATTGGCCAGCATTAGCAGATTTGACATGAGAATTGCCAGCCCACCGAGAACCAGGTACCACCTGTAACC
>QNAF01000277.1 GCA_003641405.1 Candidatus Zixiibacteriota bacterium
CTCCAAAGAAGGCAACAAAGTCATCTCTAAACCTAATCGCTCTCGTCTTGTCTGCATGTAAAAAATCTAGAAGATGCAACACCCAAAACAAAGGACTTTATCAACAAGCCCGCTTGCGGTGGATCTCTATAGTCGGAACCACAGGGGTTCCAACCTACTTCACTGACAGTTGATTGGTGTCAGGACCACAAGCCTCCTGACCTACAGGCTGTGAGATACTGTCCCGAGAGATGGGTCCGGTAGCTGCAAAAAGAAACGGCCACTTTCACAATGAAAGCGACCGTTTATGTTCAGATCGAAAAATATCAGTAAGGACAAACCGGGAGTTGAGCCTCCGGATCAATAAACAGCTTATTGATCAACTCGCTGAGGTCAGCACCGTCAATATCCACGTAGTCGGGTTCTGGTGCTCCCGAAAGGTTGATATCTGCCTGCTTGAGGCAAGGCAGTTCGGTTGTAATGTTAATGAACAGGCGATCAATCAGCACACTTAGATCAGCACCATCGGTTAAATCCCCAGAATCCAGATCAATGTTGCCGACAGTTCCGTGGCAGCAGTCAATTGTAATTGACCACGGCATACTGTATTCAGTAATCTCACCCCAGGTATCTTTTGCCCTTACTTTGATGTCGTAAGTACCCTGATCATCCCAGCGGTGACTTTTTGAGTGCATCTCGCCGGAAGGGACAGGACCAACCCATTCGCTGGTGTCACCTTCCGCCCAGATCCATTGATACTCAAGATCGTTGGCTTCGGGGTCGGATGTAACGGTTTCAAAGATATAGTACCAATCCGGCTTGCCCAGAGTCTCGCCGGAAAGGATGGTTGGCTGACCCGGACCAGATTGCGGTGAAATACCGTTGCCGATACCAATGGTGATAGATAGCTCCTCGTCAGCCTTGCCTCCCAGCCAGTCTACAGCCATTAACATTTGTAGATCGCCGGTTACCACTCCTCTGGCACCACACTGATCCATTCTGCTCGTGTATTCAGATTCTGCTGTATAGCCACCGACCAACTCCCTGTAGCCGGCATCAAAGAAAGTCGTTGGGAAACCACCTATTCCAAGTTCGTTCAGTCGTGCTTCAGCATAAGCGTTAACGTCATCTACAAGAGTTACATAATCCCATTTGCCAGGGAAACTGTGTCCCCAGATACTGTACAACGCGGACCGCGTGTTAGGGCAGTACCCTCACCACGTGGCAGAGCCAAACTCAACAAAAACAGTGTGAGTGTAGGCTGGATCCGGCGAATAGGCCAGAGGCTGGCCAGGCATGGTCGAGAAGGCGGCCTCAGCATAGTCAGTTCCGTCAGCAAACAGCACAGCGACGGCGGCAATGTTGTCCTCAGTGCAATCGGATGCAAACGATGGTGCGTTCCAAAGATAACTATCAGTCCAAGCTTCATTATCCGGAATTGTGACATCTGTATTAACAGCAAAACTCAGCAAGGGGCGGAAATAGCCCCAACGAGAATTGTCGAGCTCAATCACGTAGATGCGCAAGTTACCAGTGTAAGTTGCTTTGTCCCCCAATTTCAATACCGGCTCAATTATCGGGCCAACTTGAATCTGCGGAGCATCAATAGTAGTCCCGTCCGGCAGACTCGCTTTCACCGTCTCATCAATAGCTGCTACTGACGATATCAGAAGCAGTAAGACAAGTGCGGCACTCACCCTTAAGAGTTTCATGCCTCTCCTCTCGTTGTAAGAGTCTTAGTCTTTCTGTAATAGGCTCGATACATCGACCCTAACCTAATATGCTACATGGAATATATAGATTTTGCCCGAAAAACCAAGCTCTTTCTGGTCCACGATGACATTTATTTGCGGCCAATGTCTCAGTCGCAATATCTGCGACAGAGACTGATTTACACCGTTCAGTTTTTCACGGACTCAAATAAGCCCATTAGGGATCATCCAACTCTCTTCTTGCGCCAGATAGCGATTCTGCTATGTTGGATTTCTTGCCATTGGTCGATGATCATAGTGATCGCCGCATATGTTGAAGATGAGGTTGTTGGCATGGACTACAAGTTTAGAACAAGAATATCAAGGATCCTCCTAGACGACTCTGTACCGATCGAGAGCGAGCTGACAGTGCTGGGCTGGGTTCGTACGTGTCGGGTCTCCAAAAATGTAGCTTTTATTGAAATCAACGACGGCTCCTGCCTGGGGAACATCCAGGCAGTTATCTCCGAACCGGACAAATTTCCGATTCTGGATAGTATCCTGAGTGGTGCCTCAGTCAGGGTGAAGGGTGTCCTGATTCCGTCGCAGGGTAAGGGGCAGAAATACGAGATCGCCGTAGGGTCGCTCGATATGGTTGGTGAGGCCGACAGTGGTTTCCCTCTGCAGAAGAAACGCCACAGCCTGGAGTTCCTTAGAGAGATTGCCCATCTTCGTCCGCGAACTAACACTTTCGGAGCCGTCAATCGGGTCCAGTCGAAGATTTCGTACGCGATACACAAGTACTACCAGGACCGAGGGTTCAATTACGTTCATACGCCGCTTATTACTGCTTCTGATGCCGAAGGCGCCGGTGACCTGTTCCACGTATCCAGTCTCGATTTCAAAAACATACCGATGAAAGACGGTGAGGTGGATTGGGACGCCGATTTCTTCGGCTCCCAGACGTTTCTGGCAGTCTCCGGACAACTCCAAGCAGAGTCGCTGGCCTGTGCGCTGGGAGACGTCTACACTTTCGGCCCCACTTTCCGCGCGGAAAACTCCAACACCAGCCGCCATGCCTCGGAGTTCTGGATGATAGAGCCGGAGATGGCCTGGGCCGAACTCAACGACAACATGGATCTGGCAGAGGATTTCCTTAAATACCTGTTCCGTTATGCGCTGGACGAATGTGCCGACGACATGGCGTTCTTCTCCCAGTGGATCGACAAGGGAATATCCAAGGTTCTCGAAGGAATAATAAGTGCCGAGTTTGAACGTATCACCTATACCGAGGCTGTCAAGATACTCAAGGATTCCAAAGAGAGCTTTGAGTACCCGGTCGATTGGGGTCTGGACCTTCAGTCGGAACATGAGCGCTACCTGACTGAGAAGAAATTCCTCAAGCCGGTGATTGTGTATGATTTCCCCGAGAAGATTAAGCCGTTCTACATGAGAGTCAATGACGACGGCAAAACGGTTCGGGCTATGGATGTGTTAGTGCCCAAAGTTGGCGAGATCATCGGTGGTTCACAACGTGAGGAACGGCTGGATGTTCTGCTCGACAGAATGAAGAAGAAAGGGCTGGAAGGTCTTGAGGAATACGAATGGTATGTTGATATTCGCAGGTACGGGACGGTGCCGCATGCTGGTTTTGGACTGGGCTTTGAACGAGCGGTGATGTATGTCACCGGCATGTCGAATATCCGGGACATTCTGCCGTTCCCTCGCGTTCCGCGCTGGGCGAAGTTCTAGTCGAAGATGGCTATTGCAATGTACAAGGGCAGAACCAACCAACCTGTGGTTGTTTTAGTCTTCATCCCTAATGCCATTCATTTTCAGAATTGTTGTTACCACTTCAGCCGCGGTTACGACCTCCGCCACAATCACGTCTGCTGCACCAGCCTCCGATAGTCGATGGACGTCCTGCAAATATCTTGTGCGCACAAGGATATGTAAGTTTGGTGTGACACTCCTGGCAGCTTTTACCGCCTGCTCGATTGCGGTTTGATCATTTACAACAATCACAAATGTTTTGGCTCGCGAGGCACCCAGAAAACCCAGCACGTCAGGGCTGGTAATATCACCATAGAAGATCGGTTCGCCCCTCTTCAGTCCCAGGCGAACATTTTCGGGATTCATATCGACGATTACGTAGGGAATATCGAAGTCTTTCAGGGCTTTCGCCAAATCGTGTCCCGCAAGCCCATACCCTCCGATTATTACGTGATCCTTCATCTTTGAAGAACGTTCAGAAGCTTCTTCGGCAGTGGTAACATCCAACAGGCGAGTGAGAACTCGGAACTTGCCTACTCCAGCCGCCAGAGCAGGCGCCAGAGAAAGAGCAAATGGTGTGAGGAACATCGAAAAA
>QNAF01000278.1 GCA_003641405.1 Candidatus Zixiibacteriota bacterium
AACTCTTTCCTTGTGCGGTCCGCAGGAAATCTGTGTACCATTCGAAGTATTCGACGATGTCGACACTGTTGTGCAAGTAAGCTCATCGCTCGGAGTAGTCAGTGACGGCCAGGTCTGTTTCACCGCAGAAACCGGTGGCGAATACTGGATCGTTCTGACAGCAGTTGATTCCTGTCTTGCAGAGGGTTATGACAGCACGCTTGTGACTGTGATAATGAACGACCCACCGGTCGTTACTTGGCCAGATGACTTTTATCAGTTCATTTGCGAGAGCGAGGAAATCTGCGTTGACGTCGTGATCGATAATCCGCTGGCTGCCGTCCAGACGAATATCGGTACGTACAACCCCGAAACGGGAACGGTGTGTTTTGTGGCGGATGTCGCTGGTTTCTACACTCTTATAGTGGAAGCCACTGATGAGTGCCAGGCTATTGGCGCCGACACTGTGAACATTGAAATTGGTATCAACTCTCCACCGGAAATCAGTGGGCTGCGGGATACATCGCTGTACATATGCTATCCGACAGAGATATGTGTGCTCGTTGACGTCACCGATCCGGACAACAATATCGCGTCGGTCGATGTCACCGGAGGTGCGTACGTCGACGATCGGATATGTTTCGTTGCTTACAACGAAGGCACCTATGAATTGATAGTGACCGTTGTTGACGAGTGCGGTCTTACCAAGACTGATACCGGGCTTGTACATATCCAGACGGACCAGGGGATATCGCTGGAATGTCCTGGTGACACGACAGTGTTCCTTTGCGAGCCGGACACGCTTTGTTTTCCTATCGGCGGAATCCCCGACGGTGCTGAAGTTACTGTCGATGGCATTGCCACTTACTGGAACGCAGAGACCAAATCAATCTGCTTCTTCTCGGACTGTTGTCTGGACAATACGTTAATGGTAACAGCAACAACCGTCTGTGGTTCCTATAGCTGCGAGTTCACAGTATATGTACAAACCAATACTCCACCGCTGGTGCTCCTGCCGACAGACACTACAATTGTCCAGTGTGAGTTGGCCCCGGTCTGTTTCCCTGTCGGTGTGAGTGATATCGACGGCAACATTGCTGAGGTTACGACTTCGGTAGGTGTCTACGATGATTACCGCAACGAAGTGTGCTTTACGCCGGATACGGCAGGTACTTACCTGATCAGCGTGACCGCCATAGATTCTTGTGAAGCGACAAGATTCGACGCTGTGGCTGTTACAGTAATAATCAATCATGCACCAACGGTATCGTTCACTCCTATTGACACTGTTATTAAGCAGTGTGAGCCGGAACTGATCTGTATTCCAGTTGATATTCTTGATATTGACGGCAACCTTGACGAGATTGTTGTCGAAGGTGGCTACTACGATTCTGAACTCAATGTTGTATGTCTTATGCCTGATGGTCCAGGCACCTACTGCGTGACTGTTACGGCAACAGATGAATGCGGCCTGAGTGACCAGCAGACGACCTGTGTTGATGTAGCCGACGGGGATTATGTAGATATCGATTGCCGATTGGGACCGCTTGATGAGCATGTTCTATGTGAGCCCGGTACAGTCTGTTTCAGCCTGCCGATATCAGGCGACAACTACACGGTTTCGGTTGACTACGGCACCTGGGCGAATGACACTGTCTGTTTCTTTGCGGATACTACCGGATCCTACCATATCACGACCATCGCGGAGGCGCAGTGTAACACTGATACCTGTGTCGTCATAGTCCCGGTTACAATACTCGAACCGCTTGACATGAGTTATCTGGCCGACGACGAACGCTTCCTCTGCGAACCAGTCGTTCTCTGCTATGACTTTTGGTATGAGCCGGCATCGGCCACCGTTACTGTAAGCGAACCTGCGTATCTCAGTGAGGGTCAGGTCTGTGTGCCTGTTACCGAACCGGGGTCTCAAACCATTACGGTAACCGTGTCAAACCAGTGTGGTGAGTTATCCGACTCCTTTGATGTCAGTGCAAGTTTCAACTCCGCCCCGACTGTATCGGCAGGTGAGGACCTGTATCTTGTCGAATGTGAACTGTTCGAGATCTGTGTTCCTATCCACGTTTCTGATCCCGACGAGAACGCGGTGAGCATAACAGCCGCGCCTTACACCGTGGTGCTCGGTGAGGACACAACAGTATGCTTCACACCGCCTGACTATGGAAACTACGAGATTATTGTCACTGCTACAGATGAATGCGGAATATTCGATGTCGATACGGTTTTGATATCAATTAGCGAAGGTGACTACGCCGATATCTCCTGTCCTGATGGTACGCAGTTCGCCTCAATCTGCGGACCGGATATGGTGTGCATCCTGGCGCCGATCAGTCCGGTCGATGCGGCCGTTACCATACTGCCATCCGGTACGTACGATCCACAAACCGGAGAGATTTGTGTCTACGTGGAAGAAGGCGGTACTCACAGTATAACGGTGATGGCATCTGCTCAGTGCAGTAGCGATACTTGCGCGTTTAACCTCGAAGTTGATATGGGTATTCCACCATCCGTAGCGTGCCCCGATAGTGTGGACGCGCTGATGTGTCTGGTCGATACAGACACGCTTTGCTTCCCCGTTAACATTGAGGGTACGGGAGTTGAAGTTAATGTCAATCCGTTTGGATACTATAGTGCCGGGCATGTCTGTCTCCCGATCAGTGAACCAGGTGAGTACGACATTGAGATCATTGCCTTCGGTTCCTGCGGAGTAGACACCTGCTATACGATTGTAACGGTGGAAGAAGACCAGGCTCCTGAATTGTTCCTGCCCGACAACCTCGTCTTCGAGTGGTGCCCTGATGATACGGAAGTAATCTGTATCGATTGGATCTGGGCTACTGATACTGAAGTAGAATCTGAGTTGACTATTACCCAGACCTGTGGACCCGGCACTTTCACCCCTGGCGATAATGACAGCGGCTGGGTGTGTTTCGTGCCTGAGGAGTTTACGACCTACGAGTTCTGTTTCGAGGTTACGGACGGATGCAATACAGTAACAGGTTCGCTCCTGGTTGATATCGTTCTCAAAGACGATTGCGATGTCTGTCTGAGAATGTCAATCGACGGTGGCGAACCGACGCCGGTCGGTTTGCGGAAGGAAGTGCGGCTTAATATTGAAACCAATGATCGGGTTGGTGGCTTCGATATTTTACTCGGTTATGACGTTTCTGCAATATCATTCCAGCATGCACGGCTCGAAGATGGTGCGGCCGATGATTGGGAATATTTCACATGGCACCAGAACGTAGGCGGGTGTGGCGGCGGAAATTGTCCGTCAGGATCGATCCGGTTCGTTGGTATCGCGGACATGAACAACGGTGGTGCTCATCCACCTAACTCCGCCTATTTGCCGAATGGGATGCTTATCTTCATCGAGTTCCAGGTTGCCAATGACCAGAATCTTGGTGATGTCTTTGTACCGATTTCGTTCTACTGGTTTGATTGCACTGATAATTCCTTCTCGGATCCAACCGGCCAGATACTGTTCATTGACAGCCGGATTTACAACGCTGAAGGCGCGTTGATATGGGATGAATTCGATGACGTGATGTTCCCTGAGACAGCACGCATACCGGGTGTTGGTGCCCCCGATACTTGCATAAAGGAAGGTGCCAAGACGCGACCGTTGAGATGTGCTGAGTTCTTTAATGGCGGAATTAAAATTGTCCATCCGGATTCCATCGACGCTCGTGGTGACATCAATCTCAATCAGCTTGCCTATGAGATCGCTGACGCTGTGGTGTTCACTAACTACTTCATCCGCGGCATGGATGCTTTCACTATAAGCATCGCGGGGCAGATAGCGGCCACCGATGTCAATGCTGACGGACTGACTCTCACCGTAGCTGACCTGGCGTTATTGATCAGGGTTATTATCGGTGACGCCGATCCGATCCCGAAATTGATTCCGTACCAGCAGAAAGCACAAGTTAGTTCCTCTATCGAGGAAGGTATGTTGAGTATATCAGCGGAAACCGGGGGTGATCTCGGAACTGCATGTTTCACGTTAGATATCG
>QNAF01000279.1 GCA_003641405.1 Candidatus Zixiibacteriota bacterium
ACTAATCCGGGGAATCTCTATGGAAGGGTGAATGTCTATACCAATAACCCGTTGGACCCCAGGATAATCGTTGCTGTTACGGGTAAAATCGTTGGAGATGTAGAGATCGTCCCTTCGATGCTTTCTCTTGGTGGGGCCCGGGGGCATGTGAGGAAGAATGTAGAGCTCAGGATAATATATAACAAAAACAAGATCAAGGGCATCAAGGTAGATAGCCTCTTTTTTGAGGATTCGACACTTATTGCCCAGATCGATTCAGTTTACGATCTGGGTGGAGAGACAGTCGTTAAGTTTCACGTGAAGATAGGTGAAAACACCCCCGTTGGGAGGCTGGACACTAAGCTTCACCTCTTCACGAATTACGAGGAGAAACCGGAGTTCGTGATTCCGGTGATAGGATTCATTCGATAAAAACTATAAGGAGGTAATTGAGGATGAAGAAGTTTTTAAATAAAAAGACGATAGGATTGGCAGGGCTGGTGACGTTGCTGTGCCTTGCCATCCCGCTTAAGGCAGAAGTTTATACGGTTACAATCTTCGATATACAGGATACCTCGGGGTTGACCTATGCCGGGGATACATCTGAGTACCTCAATGATACGGTGAAGACCTATGGAATAGTGACCGGGGTTTTCGGAACCGCTTTCTTTATCGAGGAAAATCCCGGTGGTGCCTGGCACGGAGTTTACGTGTACAGGTACTACAGCGATTCCGTTCCTCAGGTTACGGTGGGCGATAGTGTGGAAGTGATAGGCCAGGTGCAGGAATACAGAGGACTGACCGAAATTAAGACGAGCGTCACCGGAGGTTCCGTCACGGTTCTGGCAAGCGGTGTGGCTCTTCCTGGAACGACTCAGGTTACTGTTGCCGATATAAACAACGAGGAGATGTACGAGGGTGTTTTAGTACGCGTTGACACCGTTCACTTCGAGGAGTACGGGTCATTCTCCGGGAACCACGCTTATCACATCATCACTTCTGACGGTGTAGACACAGCGGTGTGTTTTGTGAGATCCACAGCCGATGGACTTCCGGGATGGCCTATTCCCAGTGGCAACTGCATTGTTGTTGGAAACATGTCTCAGTACTACGGGCTCGAACTTCTGCCCAGGGATACAAATGACATAGTGCCCCTGGGAAACCAGGCACCCGTTATATCCGACCACATGAGGATACCCTATACCCCTCTCACTGGAACGAGCCCACTGGTGTATTTCAAGGTCATAGACCCCGACGGCAGGGGCATTGCTGTTGATTGGCTTTACTATACCTTTGACGAATGGGCGACCTACGACTCGGTGTCCCACGACAGCGTTGTGGGTGATTATTACTATTATACAGTCCCCATACCAGCTTATCCCGCCAAGATAGATTATTATCTCTACGCTGAGGATGATTTTACCAGAGGGAGCCGTGGCGCTTCGACTGTCAGCGACACCTTTTTCTTCTTCCTTGTCGATTACCTCGCCGACATCAAAATCAACGAGGTTCTATACGACGCTGCTAACAACGGCTCTCAAGGGCCGGATTCCCTCGGCGAGTGGATCGAGCTCTACAATGCCGGGACCGAGACCATCGACCTGTCGGGCTGGAAAATTGCCGACGATCCCAACGATACGATGCCAAGTGGTTCTGGAGACGGCGTGTTCACAATTCCCGCGGGAGTGAGCTTAGCACCGGGCGAGTTCCTGATCCTGACGAGGAATGCCGATACGTTTAATTACTACTGGCCCGACCACGGAACTGCCCAGGTGATATCCTATGGCTCTGCCAGTATATATCTGGGAAATTCCGGCGATGACATTCACCTCTTCGATGTTCTCGGTCACGAGGTCGACGTGATGTGGTATGGCAGCGGTGGAGACATGTACAACTGGGGCGGAAGCGCTGTGGATGTTGATGATGGAAATAGCCTCGAGAGGCCGACTGACGGTGCCGACACCGATGTCCCCTCTGATGACTTTGCGGAGACAGAAAACCCGACGCCGGGCCTTTCAAATACTACTGACTTCCCTCCCCACGTGATCTGGATTTACAGGGAGCCCTATGTGCCTCTCGCGGGCGAAGCTGTCACGGTCAGGTCACTCATCACCGATGATTACGGCGTTGATTCGGCCAAGATCTATTACAGGGTAAACGGCGGCAGTTTCAACGCCGTTACCATGACCTCCATACCCCCTGACACCTTTGAGGGCGTTATCCCTGCCCAGTCGGAAGGTGATCTCGTTGAATTTTACGTGAAGGGTTGGGACACTTCGGGTCAGGCCGATTCTTCCTATTACAGAGGATACTTCGTCGGGACAATGTCCATTGCCGACATAAAAGTTAACGATGCCAACGGCGATAATATCTACAGGGGCTATGGCGTGAGGATAACGGGGGTGGCCACTGTGCCCACCGGTGTCTTCAGGGCGCCCGGCAATGGCGTAGACATTTACATTCAGGATAATTCTGGTAAGGGCATAAATGTTTATGACTCAAACGACACGACGACTGTGGATCTCGGCGATTCGCTCGTCGTTGTGGGAGCCATATGGCAGTACTACGGCAAGACGGAAATAGAGGGTGTGAGCGGTGTTCAGTTCATAGAGAAAGTCGGAACCGGAACTGTCCCTGATCCTGTCGTCGTGACGCCCTCAACCATCGGCGAGGATTATGAGGGCCTTCTCATAAAGATGCTCTCGGTGCACAATACGGGTACCGGCGATCCCTGGCCCGATTCCGGTCAGAATGCCAATATTGCAATCACTGATGATGCCGGAACTGACACCGTGATAATGAGGATCGATAAGGATACCGACATCGACGGTTCGCCAGAGCCCACCGGCAACTTCGATGTCACCGGAGTCTGTACCCAGTATGACCCGACCTCACCTTACGACTCGGGCTATCAGATAATGCCCAGGTGGAGGACGGACATAGTCGAGACAGGTCCTTCCGGACCCCTGTATGTGAGGGGAGATGCCAATGCTGACGGAGCAGTTAATGTGACTGACGCTGTGTTCAGCCTAGGTCACCTGTTCTCGCCTCAGTTTGCATGTCAGAGGTCGGCTGATGCCAATGCAGATGATGCTCTGAACGTTTCTGATGTGTTGTTCCTGCTGGGCAACCTGTTCCCGTTGAACATACCTGCCCCTACATATTGCGGTGATGTGGATACCTTCAATACGTCTCTGCCCTGTGATTCGTTCCCACCCTGTGGCTGGCCATTGAGGGTTAAAACCGTACCGGCAGGGACAGACAACTCGGGAGAAAAAGCTCTGCTCAGGTTTGGTTCACCCGAATTTCACGACGGATACATCGGAGTCCCGATCTATGTCGAGAGCGATGAGGATTTCGCCGGGATTCAGGTGGAGATAAGATATAGCGGGAACTACGACGTGAGGGTTTCCACGGACGGGTGCGTAAGCGAGGATTTCGATTACTTCAACGTCCATACTGGAAATGGCGAAGTTGATTTCGTCGGAGTAGTGAGTTTGACTCCTGCAGAGGCCGGAGAGGGCGTGAGAGGTCTCGAGGCCGGTGTTCACAGGATTGCAGAAATCATTATTTCAGGTTCCGAGTTGCCTGACCTGAAGGCCGAAAATGTCGTTATAGCCAGTGTGTTCGGTTACAGCATCGAGCCCGTGAAGATATTGGGCATAGAGGAAGGCCTCAGACTGCCCACCAACTATGCCCTCTTCCAGAACATACCCAATCCTTTCAGCGGAAACACGGTGATCAAATACGCGTTGCCGAAAGATGCCGATGTGGAGCTCACGATCTACAACATCGCCGGTCAGAAGGTGAGGACTTTGGTCAACGGAAGGCAGGCGGCGGCATATAAAGCCATCGAATGGGACGGCAGAGACGACGCAGGAAGGCGGGTTTCTCCCGGCGTATACTTCGGCAAGATGACCGCCGATAAGTTCCAGGCAACCAGGAAACTCACCGTTCTTCGATAGTTGGAAATAAGGGGGGTTGCCCCGACGATGTCGGGGCAACCCCCATAAAAAGAAAACCGAC
>QNAF01000280.1 GCA_003641405.1 Candidatus Zixiibacteriota bacterium
AACATCAACGCCTTCAACAAGATAGCGAGCGACGTTGATGTCGTAGTTCTCAATAAAAACGAAATGACTCCTGATGTCTTCCTGACGAGTAAAATGGACCAACTCCTTTATCAGTTCCTTGCCGCCATCATCGCGCGGGTGCGCCTTTCCGGCGAAAATAAACTGGACGGGTCTGTCCTTATCTTTCAGCAGTCTTCTCAGTCTGTCTTTGTCTCTCAGGAGAAGGGTGGCTCTCTTGTAGGTTGCGAACCGTCGAGCAAAACCGATAGTAAGAGCTTCCGGATTGAGAACTTCCCGAGCCCGATCGATTTCCAGGGCACTGGATCCTCGACGCTGCAGTTGCTGAGATAGACGTTTGCGCGCAAAGGCGACCAGTCTTTCTCTCCGGCGCTCATGTACACGCCAGAGTTCAACATCCGGAATCCTGTCCACTCTCTGCCAGATTGTCTGATCGGCGGGTTTCTTCAGCCAGTTGGGACCAAGATAGCGGCGCAGAAGATCAGTCATTTCCGCGGACGTCCAGGTACGCGTATGGATTCCATTCGTAACATGGCCAATGGGAATCTCACCAAGAGGAACCTGAGGCCAGTTGGCTTGCCACATCTTGCGAGAGACCTCCCCGTGAAGACGACTGACACCGTTGGCTGACGCTGTTGTCCTCAAGGCCAGCAGTGCCATGTTGAACGGTTCCGTTCTGTCACTTGGTGTTCTCCGGCCAAGACCGAAAACAAGTTCCCTGTCAATATCACAGTGATCAAGGTAATTGCCAAGATACCTCTCAGTCAGCGCACGATCGAACTCATCAATGCCGGCAGGCACGGGTGTATGCGTAGTGAAAAAGGTTCCCGCCTTGACAGCTTCGAGAGCTTCCTCAGTGGTCAGGCCATCGGTCTGCTTGCGATGCCTCACTCTCTCCAGAGCCATGAATGCAGCATGACCTTCATTCATGTGACAGACGCGGGCATGTATATCGAGCGCCCGAAGCGCCCGCATGCCGCCAACACCGAGTATCAGTTCCTGTTGAATCCTGGTCTCAGTGTCACCACCATAGAGCTGGTAAGTGATCTTGCGATCATGGTACGAGTTCTCAGGAATATTGGTATCCATAAGATAGAGCGGGACCCGCCCCACCTGGGCTCTCCAGACACGAGCCTGTACCATCCGCCCTGGGAATGGCACTTCCACCATCACCGGCGCTCCATCCGGAGTCAACTCCGGCTGGATCGACAGGTTGTAGAAGTCGTTGTCGGGGTATGTCTCCTGTTGCCAGCCATCAGCATTGAGATACTGTTGGAAGTACCCCTGTTGATACAACAAGCCGACACCCACCAGAGGAAGACCAAGTTCACTGGCGGATTTCAGATGATCACCCGCCAGGATACCCAAACCGCCGGAGTAGATCGGCAAACACTCGGACAGTCCAAACTCCATTGAGAAATAGGCGATCATGGGAGCAGAGAACTCACCGTACTTCTCCTCAAACCAGGTTTTGGAAACCAAGTGCGACTGCAAAGCATGATGCACACGCTGAAGTTGGTCCATGAAACCTTCATCGCGGGCAGCCTGACTGAGTCTGTCCTGCTTGATTACACCCAGCATTTTTACAGGATTGTGGCCTGTTGATTCCCAAAGATCTCTATCCAGACGTCGGAAAAGATCAATGGCTTCGTGATTCCACGACCAGTGAAGATTATGTGCCAACTCTTCCAGGGGAACGAGTACCTCCAGCAGCGTTGGCTTGATGCGAAACGAATCGTATGACTTGGGCATTCTTTGCTCCTGAGTATCCGTTGGTTACCTACGTACAGTCAGAACTGCTAACACCAGCATCACCCTGCCGTTACAGCCTGCATCGGACCGGCAGCCTTGACTTCTTCAGAAGCCTGGTCCTCAAACTGTCGGAAGTTCTCAACAAACAAACCAGCCAGATGCTCGGCCTTCTTGTCGTAGGCTTCCTTGTCCTTCCACGTGTTCCGGGGCTTCAGTATCTTCTTCGGAACGCCTGGGCACTCTGTCGGCACCTGGACACCGAAGATTGGGTCTTCTTCGTAATCTACCTTGGCCAGCGATCCGTCCAGGGCAGCGTTCAGAAGAGCGCGGGTATACTTGATCTTCATCCTCTTCCCTACGCCGTAGGGACCACCGCTCCAGCCAGTGTTGACCAGCCAGCAGTCTACTTTGTGCTCACGGATTCTCTCGGCCAGCAGTTCGGCATAGCGCGAAGGATGCAGCACCATGAAAGGCGCTCCGAAACAGGCCGAGAAGGTAGCCTCAGGCTCCGTGATACCAGCCTCAGTACCGGCAACCTTAGCGGTGTAACCAGAGATGAAGTGATACATAGCCTGTTCGGGTGTGAGTTTGGAAATTGGAGGCATGACGCCAAAGGCATCCGCAGTAAGCATAATGACATTACGCGGGTGTCCGGCCTTGCCGTCCTTAACGATGTTTGGAATATGGCCCAGCGGATAGGCCGCGCGCGTATTTTCAGTTAAGGAATCGTCGTCCAGATCAATGCGGCGAGTGATAGGATCAAACCCAACGTTTTCCAGTATCGTGGCAAAACGACGAGTGGTGGCGTAGATCTCCGGTTCTGCCTCATGATCCAGCCTGATAACCTTGGCATAGCAACCACCTTCGAAATTAAAGATTCCATCCGCACTCCAGCCGTGCTCATCATCGCCAACTAGCTGGCGCTTGGGGTCAGCCGACAGAGTCGTTTTGCCAGTACCGGAAAGACCGAAGAACAGGGCACTGTCGCCGTCCGGACCACAATTCGCGCTGCAATGCATCGAGAGAACATTCTTCTGAGGAAGCAAGTAATTCAGCACGGTGAATACTGATTTCTTGATTTCGCCTCCATAGGCAGTGCCACCGATCAGAACCAGTTTTTTGCTCAGGTTCAGCAGGATAAACGCCTCCGAGTGGGTTCCGTCAATCTCCGGAATAGCGTGGAAATTAGGAACATGTAAAACCGTAAACTGCGGAACATGTTTTTCCAACTCTTCCCAGCGAGCCTGGATGAGCATCGTCCGGGCAAACAAGCTGTGCCAGGCAGTCTCAGTAATGACACGAACCGGCAGGCGATAGCGTGAGTCATGACCGCCGTAGCAGTCCTGAACGTACAGGGGGCGACCCTGTAGATAAGCCTCAAGTCGACGGAACATCATATCGAACTTATCCTGCGGAAACGGCTTGTTTACTTTCCCCCACCAAACTTGGTCCTGCGAACCAGATTCCTCGACAATGAACTTCTCTTTGGCTGCCCGGCCAGTATGCAACCCGGTACGAACTGCTATTGGTCCGAGATGCATGAGGTGCCCTTCACCGTTACGTATGATGTCCTCATAGAGCATCGGTGTGTTGTGATTCCAGTGGACCTTACCGACGTTCGTAAGGCCATGATTTTCAAGGCCATACTTGCTGATGAGTCGTTTTACTGGCATATCGAGCCTCCTTGATTTAATTGGACCCCCTGTGGCCCATGTGAGTATTCTGCTTCTTTCGTGCATTTATCGGTTAACTTCAGCCATACTTGACCTGATGTTCGGCTCCAACCGGACAGAACCCGCCTAATTTTACCCGAAACCGACCGGTGAGTCCTATCTGGACAGTACTCAGTGATCAATTGTAAAACTACTACTTTTCACTTGCCAGACTGAAAGAAATCGTTATATATGTAGTGACGAGACGAACTTCCGGGGGACCGAGATTGTCCCCTCCCCCAAATCTCGCCCCCGGTTTGTCTCTAAATCTTGCGGCCCCGTTTCGGGGTCTTTTTCTTTGGTCAAGAATAGCAGGCTGTTAAAAAGCCATCGGCAAGCCGTCGTGTCAGATATCTCTATATGTACCATGACATAGGTAACAGTCTGAGTAGGGCAGAACCCCCATAGGCGCTAACTTAAGACTTGTATTTATATTGTGTTTATTCTATGTTTGGGCATGGATACAATTACCTGTTTCACGAATGATGATGACTGGCTTCATGTATT
>QNAF01000281.1 GCA_003641405.1 Candidatus Zixiibacteriota bacterium
CGCAACTATCATGGCTGGGGTGGCGAGTCTCGGACGACACTTGTGCGATACACCAAGAAAACGCAAGCGCGCATACTGTCCTAATCTGAGACCACACCCAACCTAAAGTTAGCGCCTATGGGCTACTGCCAATTATCATCAGTAGTGCGACATCCCGTCACAATACCGAAGGTAATGATTTGGGTTCAAAAACATAGCATCGATTAGCATTGTTAAGTCACTACCATCAATCGCCATCGTATTGCTACACGGTCGATCGCAACTGAAATCCAGATCAGCCTCGTCCAGACAGATACCATCAAAACCGTTCTGCGGGTTGATGAAAAGGCCTTCAATCATCAACGTCAAGTCTGCACCATCTATGTTGTACCCAGGAGGGCCACCAGACTGGTCAAGGTCGCCGGTAGTCGGAGGGATACAGCAAGTCTCCACTCCTGTCATCCCACCATTAAGGAGAACCGAGATCTCGTCAGAATAGAAATTAGCCACCGCCAGATCATTGTCACCGTAGCCCCAGTCCAGATCGGCCACGAGCAGACGGACAGGCCCCTCGCCCACGGAGAGAATAAGTGCTACTGTGAACTCGCCGCTGCCATCATTCTCAAGAATGACCACGTTATCGGAAAGGAAATTGGTCACGGCCAAATCGGCGTCGCCGTCGTTGTCAAGGTCGGCTGCCACCACCGAAGAAGGATTGTGCCCCGGCCAGTAATCGACAGGAGTCGCAAATGTTCCGTCACCCTCATTAAAGAGAACCGAAACATTCTGAGAGCTGCCGCAGGTTACGGCCAGGTCAATATCGTTATCGCCGTCCAAATCTGCCGCGAAAAGCGAACTGGGATAGTCCCCCACCGCATAATTCACACCTGCCGCAAACGTACCGTCGCCCTCGTTGAGCAGGATTGTCATATTGTCGGTAGTCGCATTCGTCACCACCAGATCCGGTACGTCATCTCCATCCAGATCGGCCGCACACACGAACGACGGAGAAACCCCGGTTGGGTAGTCTACGGCCGGTGTAAATGAGCCTGCACCATCATTGATCAAAATGGACATGTCATTATCAAGCGAGTTCGTCACTGCCAGATCCGGAGCATCATCTCCATTCAGGTCTGCCGCAAATACCGAGGTCGGGTCCGCCCCCGTGGCAAATGCTACGGGATTGGCAAACGTGCCGTCACCGTTGTTGAACAAGATGGATACGTTGTCCGATGCAAAACATGCTATGGCCAGATCCATGTCATCGTCCCCGTCAAAGTCAGAGGTAGAGACCGAGTACGGTCCGGCTACGCCCGAATAACTCACCGCCGGGGCAAAATCGCCGTCGCCATAATTGAGCAGCACTGAGATGTTATTGGAGAAATAGTTTGCGGCTGCCAGGTCTTGAGAACCATTGCCGTCAAAATCAGCCGAGCAGATTGAAATTGGATGATCGCCAGCAGTATATTCCACACTCGTGTCATAAGTGGTTGTGTCAAACGGCTGAGCCGGTGCTGCCGAAATGACTAACGCCAGCAATATGTACACCGGCATTGTGATGCGTTTCATCGGAATCCTCCGTATACAAGGGGTTGATCGCGCTTCTCACAAAACCAGCACCGATTCCGGCCTGCAGTCAACAAGAAACAGTTGTGCAAGATGACCAGGAACCTACACCAATCAGAACGACCAGCTCACCATAGGAAAGACTGGCTAACTCCGTGAAACACAGCTATAGATTATAACTAAATGGTGACCGTTACTTGGTTGCAGCAGAAGCCCCAAAGACTTAAAGTTATTCCATAATCAATCAGGTTTGCCACCGGAGTGGCGGACAATTTCCCCCTCGACCATATAAATGACATCTTCGGCAATGTTGGTAGCATGGTCGGCGATCCGCTCCAGGTTGCGCGAGACGCTCAACAGGTTGACATAGTAGTCGACCAGATCCGGGCGGGCACAAATCTCATCCTGGACTTTGATATATGCATCGTGATGAATACGGTCAACTTCGTCGTCGTCCTCGCAAACTTTCCAGGCCAGGACCGAGTCACGGGCCACCAGAGCATCGGCACTACCTTTGACCATAGCTGTAGTCTTCACCAACATGCCGTCTAAATCGAAGGGGACACCGACACTACGATGCTTGATCAAATCGCCTGTTCGCTGGGCGATATTGGTAGCTAGGTCGCTGATTCGTTCGAGATCATTGTTGATCTTGAGTACTGCTACAATAAAGCGCAGGTCGATCGCCACCGGCTGATATAACGCCAGCGTCTTTAAGCACTCCTCTTCGACCTCAACCTCGTACCGATCAATCTTCTCTTCGGTGGCTACAACTTTGGCGGCCAGCTCAGAATCACCTGTAGTTACTGACTGAACAGCGTTTCGCAGGTTATCTTCTACCATCGCGGTCAGGTGCAGAATCATCTTCTTGAGCACTTTAGTCTGGGCTACGAAATGTTTTGTCATAGGTTTATCGCTCATCCAAAGCGACCGGTGATATAATCCTCGGTCTTCTTTTTGTTGGGTTTCGTAAACAACTGCTTGGTGGGGCCGTGTTCAATAAGTACGCCTTCAAAGAAAAAGGCTGTTGAATCCGAGACCCGTGCTGCCTGCTGCATATTGTGAGTAACAATCACAATCGTATAGTTTCTTTTCAGTTCAGCGATCAGGTCCTCAATCTTCGCAGTTGAAATCGGATCCAGCGCCGAGGCGGGCTCGTCCATCAGGATAACCTCCGGCTCTACCGCAAGTGCCCGGGCAATGCAGAGACGCTGTTGTTGACCACCCGAAAGCGCCAGCGCACTGTTATCCATTATATCCTTAACTTCCTCCCACAGGTAAGCCTTCTTGAGGGCCTGCTCAACCGTCTGGACGATCAGGTCCTTATCCTTAATACCGTTGACCCTCAGCCCGTAGGCAACATTGTCAAAGATCGACTTTGGAAAGGGGTTAGACTTCTGAAACACCATTCCCACCCGGGTGCGCAGGGTAGACACGTCCTTGATTGATTGGTAGATATCAACATCATCGAGCTTTACCGTTCCGGTCATGCGCGTTCCCGGAATGGTATCGTTCATCCGGTTAAGCGTGCGCAGGAAGGTCGACTTACCACAACCGGATGGTCCGATAAGAGCTGTCACCCGGTTGACGGGTATATCGATCGACACCTGGTGAAGCGCCGGTTTGTCACCATAGAAGAAGTTGACATCGCATACCGACATTTTGATCTGTGTCGGTGCTGTCTGCTTCTCCGTATGCCGGACCGTGGTGGTCGGCTGCGGTATCAAGGTAGCACGCTCCTTGTCGTCGGTCATTGTATCCATATTATCATCAGGCATTGATACGTCGTAATCTTAAGCGTGAGCGAATAAGAATGGCCACAAAGTTCAGGGCAAAAGTCAACATAAGTAACACTAACACGGTGCCGTACAGGATCGGCTTGGTGGCTTCAATATTCGGTGATTGTGTTGCCATCACATATATGTGATAACCCAATTCCATAAACTGGTCATTGAGGGCACCCGGCAGGTACGGCAAATAGTAGGCAGCACCGGTAAACATTATCGGGGCCACCTCGCCGGCACCGCGACTGATTGCCAGGATGGCACCAGTCAGAACGCCGGGCATTGCCTGCGGCAAAATCACCCGCCAGATAGTCTGCAGCTTGGTGGCACCCAGCGCGTAGCTTGCCTCTTTCAGTTCACGAGGAATAGTGCGCAGGGCTTCTTCGGTGGAGACAATGACAACCGGCAGAGTCAATACCGCCAGCGTCAGGGACGCCCAGATAATGGCTGGCTGACCCCACACGGGACCCTCAGAAGTGTAGAAGATACTGTCTATGCCACTACCAATAAACCCAATGAAAAACCCCAATCCAAATAGACCGAAAACAATTGATGGCACTGCGGCCAGATTGTTTACGGCCAGGCGGATCAACCGTGTAAGCCAGGCATCGGGGCGAGTGTATTCCTGCAGGGAG
>QNAF01000282.1 GCA_003641405.1 Candidatus Zixiibacteriota bacterium
CCTCCAGCACCCGCAACAGTTTACTCTGCAGACCGGAAGACATCTCGCCGATCTCGTCGAGGAATATGGTACCCTTTTCCGCCAGTTCAAAACGTCCTTGTTTTCGGGCTGTTGCCCCCGTAAAGGCCCCTTTCTCGTGACCGAACATCTCTGACTCCAACAGAGTTTCTGTCAAGGCGGCAGAGTTCACAGCAATGAACGGATGAACCACTCGCTCCGATTGCTCGTGTATCATCCGGGCTGCCAGTTCCTTGCCAGTACCGGACTTGCCAGTCAACAGGACAGTAGCGTCAGTTTTGGCCACCTGGCGGATCATATTTCGAACTCTTTCTACGACGGCTGAAGATCCAACTAACTCCGTAGCCAGGGCAGTCCTGTTGACCTGCCTGTAATGATCTGCGAGAGACGATAGCTTCTGTTGCTCAGCAAGCCTTTTCACCAACATCACGAGCTCGTCGAGTGAGAATGGCTTTATCAGGTAGTCCGCCGCGCCTTTCTTCATAGCTTCAATAGCCGTTTCAGCAGTGGCAAAAGCCGTCATCATAACAACATCGCAGTTGCCTCTGGCAAGCGCCTTTTCAAGTACCTCCATACCGGAAACCTCAGGCATTGAGAGATCAGTAATCACGATATCAAAAGCGTGCCGGGCGATCAGCTTGATTGCCTCTTTCGGGTCAATTGTTGTGGTGACCTTGTGTCCCTCGTCTTCCAGTGTTCCGCAGATTATCGAGGTCATTTTCGGTTCGTCGTCAACAACGAGTATAGTTGCCATAATCAGGTTCCTGTTTGCCGGGGTAGAGTGATCTTCACCAGAGTCTCAACATTGGGTTCGGATGAGACACCAAGTTCCCCCCCCATCTCATGAATGATCCTTCGGCTGAGGTACAACCCCAGTCCCGAACCGTAGCTCTTAGTACTGTAAAATGGGGCAAACACCTTTCTGAGCTCTTTGCGCGTCAGTCCGTGACCCTGATCAATGACAGTAATCTGCACGGATTGTCTAGAGTCAACGATATCAATACCTACCCTGGTCGGTTTGGCGGCCTCTCGGCAGGACTCAACACCATTAAAGAGCAGATTCAGCAAGACCTGGCGCAACGACCGGGGATATGTCTCTACGTAGATTGCTGGCAGCGAACTGCCTCCTAGCCACTCGATCTGCTCGTTCAGATGCTTATCGAAAAGGTGTTTTTTGACTTTCGTAACCATCTCAGCCAAATCCACAGACTCCCGGGTATCGCCAGTAAGAAGGGTACCTCCTGAACGGGCGAAATCAAGATAGCCGGTGACGATTCCGTCAAGACGATCTACTTCCTCAATGACGTACCTCGCTTCCGGCATCTCGGTTTTGCTCTGGAGTCGCTCCGCCGAGGCACGGATTATCATTAGCGGGTTGCGTAACTCGTGAGCGACGACTGCCACCATCCGGCCGAGGTGAGCGTGAGTCTGACCCAAAAACAGTTGCTGCTCGGTGCGGTTGATATGCCGCTGCAACAGCAGGAACAACCCGCCAAGCAGGATTCCTCCCAACAACGACAACCCGGTAGCTAAGTACAGATTCTGTCGAAGCTCGGATAGAGAGTCAAAATAACCAACGTTTGCCTCGACACCAAGGACAGCAACAACGAATCCTTCATCACCACGAAGCGGGACAAAGACCGACTTGAGGTAGAGTCCTCCGGTCTCGTATGTGGGTGTAAGAGCAGCTTTGGAAGCCTCACCGAAGAACAGCGAGTCTACGCAAGGACCGTTTAACTCAGTCAGGAAGTAAGTCGAATCCGGCTCAAGCGCTGTGGTAGCAAGGTAGCGATAGTTCTCGTCGAGGATGAAGGCTTCCGACAGGGAGTCGGCTGCGCGCACCTGTTCCAGTGTTTCAATCGCTCGAAGATACGCCTCCAGGCTATCGGCTGCAAGTTGGTCAACCTGATCCGAGGGGAAGGCTGTCGAGGCTGACAGTGCGATTGCTGAGAGTCTCCGGTCAAGCTGATCATCCAGCAGATCCCTGGTTTCCGCATAGTAGAACCACCACGCAAGGTTTACCAGTGTAATGAGCAGTGCCGTGAAAAGCGCGATAAGAACGAATTTCCGCGTACCTGAAAACATGCCCCATGATGGCGCAGGAAACTTGAGGAATCAACATAAAGTGATGGATGATCAGATACCACAGCTTGGCTCTTGTAACAGTAGGCGACACATGTCCAGAGGCTGTCCCAAAAGAGACAGTTCCGGCGGTTCCTGCGTCCACTGTAAGTGGGCATGTGAACTGCCGGTTAAGGAACCTTTTGGGCAGCAATAGCATCCAAAGAATCGCTGGGTCACACCCTCGACTGAGTCGAGGTCAGGACCCAGCGAAACAATCTTTTGGGACAGCCTCTCCTCGTCTGCCGATATCACAGCTCCAGGCGGCGCACGAGGACGTACACCGCCCACCGTACAGATGCATTGGGGTTTTTTGACAGATCCTGTTGGGACTTTTGAAAAGCGATATAACTGGTCGCGTCGCATCCTTGCGACAGCCAAGCGGGCAGACCATCCCGAGAGACTGGTCTCGACCAGACTACTGCACTAAGTTCAGAACAGTAAAGGCTTAGTGGGCGGTTGCCGTCAACAATTAACTTAAGGAAACTAAAACCATAACGTTGCCAGCATGTTACGAGAGTGAATCCGACCCCAACACAGAGTGTGCTATTTGAGAAGCATGAGTTTCCGAGGAAGTGGGTGTATGAAAGCTCGTTGATCAACCGTTCGCATGCAGTGGCGTCAGGTGTCTCTGCCTGACGCCACTACGGATTCTCCCGACTGCCAGGCAGAGACACCTGGCAGCACCGCATTCTTGTGCGCGGCACAGGGTTTTTCAACAATCTTCTGCACGGAATGAGTTGTGACCGAGGTGCGCTGTTTCCGAGAAAGTGGGTGCATGAGGGTTGGGTGCTGATGGCAAAATGTGTGGGTTGATGGCAAAGTGAAGGCTATATCTTCTTGACTGTTTCCCGAAAAGGAGTATAATAGTGCCTTCGGTCGGCAATTTTGTCGTGACCCCGTCGTCTAGTGGTCTAGGACTCTGCCCTTTCACGGCGGCAACACGGGTTCGAGTCCCGTCGGGGTCACCATTTTTCTATACAGATCGTCAGGGGGGAAGCAGTCAACTAATCGTCGATCAGAATAATACTGGGGCGAGAGACGCCGGCGCGAAGTTGTGTGAAGGGATCAACCGCCGCATGTTTACCGGTGCGACTTCTGAATAGCTCGGACAGTTCCGGTATCAACTTCTGTTCGCCAAAACATCCCATAACGACAATCGAGAAAGGCGGCTTTAGCTCATTCACGTCTTTGAGATGCAAACCGGCGGTTATCAAGGCCGCAATGCCAACTTCGGCGAATCGTTGCAAGTCTTCCCGTACCACCATGTCTCTGACAACCACAGCCCCTTGATGGGCACCCTCAAGCGCAAGAGGGCCAAACGCTTCCTCACCCTGACCCCACACACCCTGAACCGTTGTTCCGGTATTTATAATCACACAACCCTTGCCAGTGATTTCGACAACTCTGCCGGGAATCCACGCAGTTAGTTCCAGCTCTTCCTGGAGCGGTTCGATGATCACAATCCCGAACTTGAGGTTGATGTCTTTGATTCGTCCGCGCACAGGTGATTTGCAGGCGTCTGGATCATGAGGTAGTCCTTTGCGAGCAAGCACCTGCCCTATGTCGATGTCCTGGCCAACTTCGCACTTTATGTAATGGACGATTTGTTCTGGCGAAACGTCCAAATGCTCGGCAACTTTGACTGAACACAGCTTGTGTGCCCGTTCTTCTTTCTCGCGTACCACGACAGTGCCGTCCGGGAGGATTTTCTCGACAACTCCGGAGACAGGCGATCTGAATGTCTTGGTGTTAAGTGGGTTCTTCTTTAACAGCCCTTGTACGAAGCTGCGTGACGGCAGCCCGCGGAAGTTGTTTGC
>QNAF01000283.1 GCA_003641405.1 Candidatus Zixiibacteriota bacterium
CAACCTTGGCCTGGCCAAAGAGTCCGGCATCGCCCTGGGCGCAGGCATCACATCTGCCGCAGTGGCCGAGGGTATGCTCCACAGTAGCCAACATGTGCGTACTATGGAGGAGAGCGGCTATGCGATTGCAGCAACCGCCCTGTTCGCTGGTGCGATCCCCAGCATCGGTCGTGCCATGGGATGGGGCGGTGATGAGGTGACCCGGTACATGGATGACCTGGCTGACGATATCGTCGAAAGCTCGAAATCCCCGATCCAGTCCGTAGGTGCTGCCGAGACAGACCTGCTGCCTGATGACCTGCTGCCCGAGATCCGAGCGGGTTATGAGAAGCGGATCACCGACATCGAAGAAAAATTGGCACCGTTGCGAGTTCAGCAGGCGGAGGGCGAGTTATCACCTGCGGGTGAGGTTGAGATCAAACGTCTGGAAGAAGCGGCCACCGGGGTTTACCGGGACGCCGAGGCGATGGTTGAACGGTCCAGCGAATTAAAGCACCCGAAGATGGCGAAGGCATTAGGACAATTGTCACCTGCCGTACGCATTGCCACATCCAGATCTCATTCCTCACGGGTGCTGGGTGCCAGGTTACTGGATGACCCGCTGCAGCGTGTGCGTAACCAACTGGGTGCCTCACTGGGTGAGTCACTCGAATCGAACATGAGCGTGTTCAAGATCAAGACCCAGATCGCTTTCCAGGATACCACCAACGCCAGTTACAAGGCGCTCAATAAGCTGGCGAAGGATAACGCCGACCTGAAGATGGACATGAACCAGTTCATGGAGCGGCTATCGAAGGCACTGCGTAACAACGACGTTGATGTTGACGGCAACGAGTTCATCACGGCAGCGGCCAAGGATGTCCGGGCGAAGGTGTTCACACCGATTGAAGCCCGCCTTGAGAAGTTGGCGCTCTTACCCCGTGAGGTGACAGACCAGTCGTGGGATGTGTTGGATGAGGGGAAGGTCGTCAGCTTCCTGACAGCAGAAGGTGTCACCGAGGAGTCGCTGAAATACGTCACCAAGAGTGGTGCCTTAAAAAAAGGTGCCCTGCGCCGTGCTCCACGTGAAACCATCAACATGCTGGTGGATGAGGGGTTGTTGGAAACCAAGATCACACTACCAGCGGGTGACGAAAGCTACCTGCACCGGATGTGGAATTTTGATGAGATTGAACTGAACGGCGGTGAGTTCGACCGGGCGGTTGGTGAGTACATTGTGGAAGAGTCTGATGCTGCCCTGATGAAGAGTCAGGAGCGGATGATCGACACGCTGAACAAGCGGATCACCGGCATCGATGAGACACTGGAGCAGTTCGAGGAGAGCGCCGCTGCTAAGTCTGAAGAGCAACACGCTGCCCAGCTCCAACGCTATCAGGACGACCTGGCCGATAACGCCGAGCAGATGTATGAGGACTTGAAGGCTGAGTACCTCCCAGATCCAACGAGAGAGGATATAACGCCCGAAGAGCGGGTACATAGGCAAGCCCTGTTCGATGCTGAAGTTAAGAAGATAGGGGCCAATGAGGCCTGGAAGAAGGGTGTTCGTCGCCCTGTACGAGATATCATTAACGACCTTGAAGCAGAACGCGGTAGAACTGTTAAGGCGCGTGATGATTTGGTGGGGGAACTCGGTGAAGTTCGGCAGCGTGGGTACGAGGGAGCTGCCGGGACTTACCGTGCCAAGGGAAAGCGAGCTGGTCCATTGATGGACGGGATGCGTGAGATCCGCGCAAATGCTCCGAAGATCGCTGGCGATGTGCGACGTAAGATTCTGAACACGGATCCCGATACCGGGTTCGGTAAAAGTCTGACGATTACTGCCGGACCACTGAAAGGCCGCACCCTGGATATCCCATCGAAGCGGATTGAGAAGTTTCTCGAGAACGATCTCGAGGTGCTCACCAATGCCTACAGCTCGAAGCTGGCCTACAGCATGGGTGCTGCCCAGCTATTCCAGGATGCCGATACGGTCGCCAGGAAGGCGAAGCACATCGGCAACGAGGCGAACGCCGGCACCAAGGTAATAACCGAGCAGATTACAGAGGCGGTCCGGTCTTACGAGCCGATGATCGCCGCTGCGAAAACACAGAAAGAAAAGACATCACTGATCAGGGAGCGTGACCGTGTGGCTCGTGACCTGGAGGCTGAGGCGCAGGTGCTGCAGGGTCGGTTCAAGCGACCGGATAACCCTGAAGGGTTTTGGCCACAGGCCGCTCAGACCATTAAGCAGTTCAACATTATGACCATGCTGGGCATGGTGGCTATCGCGTCATTGCCTGATATCGGACAGATCATTGCCCGCCGGGGATTCAAGGTGTTCACCCGCCCGATCAATGATTTAGTCAACGGTATGAGTCAGATCAAGATCGACAAGAAGATGGGCCGCCGCCTTGGCGTTGCATCGGAATTGTCAGGCGCCACCCGGCTGGAAAAGATGTACATGCTGGATAATACCTGGATGCCGATGAATAACACCAACAAGCGTATGGGGTGGCTTACTAACAAGTTTGTTAAGGCAACCGGACTGGAGCATTGGAACCGGATGTTGAAAGAGGTGGTGGCCACCTCCTACATCGACGACATCGCGCTGGATGCGATAGCCCATAGTAAGGGCAAGCTGAAGCCTGACAAGGTTGCCCGGTACGCGCAGGGTGGTCTTAGTGCCGGCGACATGATGGAGATCGGCAAGCTGATGAAGGGTGCCGAGAAGGTGGATGGTGTACATTTCCCCAACCCGGACACCTGGCCCGATGAGGCGCTGGCGTCACGGTTTAAATCCGCAGTGCGGAGAGAAGTAGACACCGCCATCGTCACGCCGGGCGCGGGCGACCTGCCGCTGGTGTCGCGTCACCAGTTGGGGCAGATCATCCTACAGTTTAAATCGTTCGCGATGTCAGCGAACAACAGGGTGATTCTCGCCAATCTGGATGACATGACTGCTCAGAAAATGACCGGCATGATGATCATGATGGCGCTGGGAAATCTGGCGTACACCGCTCGTGAGATCGCGAAAGGCAACGAACCGGACTATAGTGACCCATACAGCCGGTTTATGCGGGAAGGTATCGACCGGTCAGGACTGCTGGCCGTCTGGGGCGATGTCAACGCTATCTCCTCAAAGATGACGGGTGGTAAGGTGGACCTCTACAAGTTGTTGGGTGCCCAGGAAGCTGAACTCAGTCGGTACGCCAGTCGGAATGTATTAGGTGCTATGCTAGGGGTATCCGCAGGACGAGTGGGGGATATTAGCAAGTTGGCATATTCTGTTGCCAATGGAGATGTGGCTGAAAGTGATCTTCGGGCGATGCGTAGAATGATACCTTTTCAAAACCACGCATTGTTGTACCAGCGATTTAACAAGCTTGAAGAGGCGCTGAAATGACTATTTCGACTACAAACAACAAGATGGAGTACACCAGCGACGGTATATTGGTCGCGTACACCCTCGACTACAAGGTGCTCGATGCGACCCACATGACCGTGTATCTTGATGGTGTCTTGCAAAGCTCCGGCTACACCGTCGATCTGAATGCCGACCAGGACAACGACCCGGGTGGCACAGTAACCCTGGACACCGCTCCTGCTGCCGGCGTATTGATAACGCTGCTGCGCACAGTACCCCTCACCCAGTTAGTTGACTATCAACCGTATGACCCATTCCCCGCTGCAACCCATGAGCGGGCTTTGGATAACCTCACCCTGCAGAACCAACAACAGCAGGAGGAGATTGACCGTAACTCTCAAGGTATCGGTACAGAGCCTGGCGTAGATACTACAGCACCTGTTTATGATGCGGGTAAAGGGTGGATGTGGTCTGAGTCTGACCCGAAGAAGATTGTTAATTCTGATGTGAATCTTAATCAGCTCGGGTTACAGGTCGCTGCTGATGCGTCAGCCGCCTCGACTAGTGCTTACGAGGCATCGGTGCGTGAGGGCTGGTCTTATAAG
>QNAF01000284.1 GCA_003641405.1 Candidatus Zixiibacteriota bacterium
CATGGACTGTTCGTACGGATTCAGGCCTAAGCGCAGTTGTCATCAGGCGCTTAAGGCCGTCAACGATACGATCATGTTCAAGCCGGTCAACCACGTTATCGAGGCCGACATTAAAGGCTTCTTGGATCCCTCTTCATACTACACCCCCTTTCATGAAGACTGCTTGAAGAGTGTTGGTTGGTCATCTAATACCTTGATACGTAAGCCTTTACGTCTGCCTCGACAGATATGAACAGCCTCGAGCTTGCCGTGCTTTACACGCTGCAACACTGTCTGGCGTGAGACACCGAGAATACGAGTTGCCTCCTGCATGACAACAAAGCCGGCGGGAGCTTCCTCAACAAAGCGAGACCGCAGTTCGTCATTCATCCTGATATGCCATGGTGCCCCAAAAGTAGGTTGTTCCCCGGCAATAAAACCGGCGGCAAGCCAGCGATGAACTGTGGATGGCGCAATGCCGAGTATCTCGGCCGCTTTCGCGATTGTTACTAAGTCACCCTCGCGTTTGTCTTCTGATTGCTGGTAGCGGGCGATCTTTCTATAGCGGCGAAGATTGCCCACACGATTGGCGGTAAAACGTTCGCCCATGGCTGTTCGACGCCCTTGCCGATTGAGGATACCAGCAATAGTTGCATCATCATAGTGGCAGGCCAGACGGCGCAGCAGATCGATAGTCTTTTCATCAGTTTGGATTGTGGGCTGGTGGGGATTAGGTAAAGCCACGTCTAACTCGCTGATGGCCCCGCCTCGCCAACGTAATATCAAATGAACGTTGTTTTGTTTGGCAGACTTTTCCACGCGAATATTGACTTCTTCAAAAAGAAGGTTGAGCAATTCCTTGCGGTCACGATCTGTGGTGGTCGGTGCGTTCCAAACACGTTTCAGATCAATACCCAAAGTTCGCAGGTGCTCACGTTGCTCATCGGTTAAGGGTTCTGGGCGTTCTTGTTCCCGCTGAGCCAACTCCGCTTGAGCACGGGCAAGCTCACTCAGGCGCTGTTCCCATTCAGCTTCCAATGTACGGGCCACGAGACGATTTTCTGGTTCCACCGACTGGTAACGCCGTTCGGCTCTTTGTGCCTCGTAGTCGGCTCGCTCCACTTGCCGATGCCACTGCTGTATTGTTGTCTGGTACTCGTCTTCGATTTGTTGTTCTGCCAGCAAAGCGGCTTCCGTGCCCGCTGGTGTCACTGCCTCGATGAAAACTTCTGCTATGGCTTTGTCTATACGCAAGCCACCGACACGGAGGCAAAACGCACCTCGGCCATTTACGATATTGCTGCTGGCACAATAGTAACCGGGTGTACCATTCTTACCTTGATAATAGACCCGCAAACGGCGACCACAGCGTCCACAAGTGGCAAGTCCCTGCAGCAAGGCCATGCCTTCCCGTACGGCTCCACTGTTATGAGGACCGGGACGAGTATTCTTGCCGATGCGTTCTTGATTCATCTGGTATGTCTTCCAATCTATATAGCCCTCATGATGTTCAGGGATCAGAACGTCCCACTCACTTTGGGGTAGCCGTCGTACTCGTTTCTTGAGTTTACCACGTTCATCCACATACGTTTCCTGGCGGGATTTGCCATAGGCATAAGCGCTGCCATAGACCGGATTCGTTAATACTTCATGAATAGCCGCATAAGTAGGAATTGTCCAGCGAATTTTGGACCGCTGAGTTCGTCGCGAGGGCAATTGAATGCGTTGAGAACGAAAGTAGAGCCAGACTCGCCGAACGGAACCGAACTCGTCAAACTTTTCAAAGACACAACGAATCGCACCTGTAACCGCCTGGTCAGGATCCAAACGTATTTCACCGTCACGCTCACCCCATTCAAATCCTACCGGCACCCCCCGACGCAGTTCGCCACGGGCGGCCTTGTTGCGGATGCCGCCATTGAGCCGAGCTCGGAGTACGTGCAATTCAGCCTCTGCCATAGTGCCTTTCAAACCCAGCAGTAACCGATCATTATACAGACCTGGATGGTAGAGCCCGTCTTCATCACCAATGAGCGTATTTGTAATACCGCAGAGATCCAGAAGTCGATACCAGTCACTATTATTTCGGGCTAATCGTGAAACCTCAATAGACAAGATTAACCCAACATTGTTCAAGGCCACCTCGGTAAACATAATATCGAAACCATTTCGTTCGGCGATGCCGTCCGCAGACTTTGCCAAGTCTCTGTCCACGACCTTTATCTGATCCTTAGGCCAGCCCAGGCCATGGGCGCGTTCGAGAAGTTTGTATTGTCGGTCAGTAGACTCGCGATTGTGTTCCACCTGGGCTGCTGTGGACTGCCGTATGTAAATGTAAGCGAAGCGTTGCAGATGCGCTGTCATGATCTTGTTGTCATTGGTCATGATTGTCCTCCTGTGTGTTTTCGACATCGTTGTGGTTTGGACTTACAGCCTTGACCATCACTAACGATAGCTTTATCACTGCATCCTTCTTGGCTCCCGGATCGAGTTGCTTCCAGACTGGATTGACAGCCAAACCGGCTGTCTGTTCTGGCTCCCACAGTGTCAGTTGCCCCATTGTTGTTCTCCTTTTGCGTTTCCGTTGCAGTCTTAACGCTGCCTATTCTACGCAGAAGGGAATCAACAACAACGCAGGCTCGCATCAGATCGCGACAGGAGGCTATAGCGGGAGAGGTTGGGTCACTTTCCTTCACGTCGTCATGCTCAGTTTGTAAGTCGGTCCACGTCACTGGGATATGTGCGTGGCTGTCGTCCGGCAAAACCAAAATCAAGTGCAATACCCCCTTGCGGTGTGCTTGTCCAAAGACCTTCAGCTCTTTTCCATTCAACGGATGGTGGGGACGAGTGATTCTGACCGAAGACGGCGCCTCGATGTGGGTAGTGTGTCGTGTAATCCTTTGATCGGGTGAATCACGATGTGCTTATGGCGCGTGTAGCCCGCAAGGTCAAAGACAAGCGGGTACTCGGTTTAGTTCGCCGATACCTGCAAGCAGGTGTGATGGTCGGCGGCGTTGTGTCTCAACGAACAGAAGGGACACCACAAGGCGGGCCACTTTCGCCGTTACTGTCCAATATTCTGCTGGACGATTTGGACAAAGAGTTGGAAAGGCGAGACCATGCATTTTGCCGATATGCCGATGACTGTAATATCTATGTACGGTCGAAGCGAGCCGGCGAACGTGTTTTGGCTTCGGTCACACAGTTTCTTGCAAAACGGCTCAAACTCAAGATTAACCAAACCAAGAGTGCGGTCGAGAGACCTTGGAAGCGTAAATTCTTAGGCTACAGCATGACGTTTCACAAGCAGCCGCGACTTAAGGTTGCCCCTGCGAGCGTCAAACGTTTCAAAAGTAAGCTTAAGGAGCTATTCCGCGCAGGTAGAGGTCGTAATCTGGCAAAGTTTATCACAGAGTTGACACCGGTATTGCGGGGCTGGATGAATTATTTCCGGCTGGCGGAAGTCAAGGGCGTTTTCGAGGAATTAGACGGCTGGATACGGCGTAAACTGCGTTGTATTCTCTGGCGTCAATGGAAACGTACCTTCACGCGTGCTAAGAACCTGATGCGGCGTGGTTTGGATGAGATATGTGCGTGGAAATCGGCGACTAATGGCCGTGGCCCATGGTGGAATTCCGGGGCTTCACATATGCATGCATGTTATCCAAAGAGCTACTTTGACAAACTTGGTCTCGTCTCACTGCTAAATCAATTGCAGCGTCTGTAACGTAGTACATGAACCGCCGTGGTACGGAACCGTATGCCCGGTGGTGGGAGAGGCCGGGGGGAGCAATCCCCCCAGCCTACTCGATCGCGGGATGGCTCGTCGCAGCACGAAGTGCCGCAGGGCCGGCCTAAGGCTTGCGCCACAAGATGTCCTGATGATTCGTGAGCCAGTGGGTCGAAAGACACTCAAGAGCGATGCCGCATTCGCCTGCCAGCGCCTGCCATTCCTCACGGCTCAGGGC
>QNAF01000285.1 GCA_003641405.1 Candidatus Zixiibacteriota bacterium
AAGTTCCGGGTGGTCAACCTGGGCTTCCCCAAGAATGCTAACATGTCGGTGCATGGTATTGACCTGGCGGTTGGTTATCACGGCAACCAGTTGCGCTGGTATGACGACCTCCTGGGCGGCCCGGCTTTGACGACCGTACCGGAGGAACAGTTGCTCAGACGCGGTCTGCTGGCCAATCCGAGGTTTCTCAACCTGGTTGGGATCGAATACATGATTGACCCGACCGGCGGGCTTTATCCACCCGAGCATTTCGGCAAGCAGCCGACCAGCGTCATAGGCAATCTTGGCTACGGCCAACTGCTCCACAACCCGAATGCTTTTCCGCGTGTTTTTCTGGTCGATCGTTACCAGGTAATTGAGGGCGACTCGGTAGTAAATGTCGCCGGCACTGATACGACGAGGATCAGGAACGTGGTAATCGAAACGCTTCACGGAGACACCGATCTGCGACAGGTCGTACTATTGGAGGAGAGCCCCGATAGCGAACTCGTACCCGCTGATTCGGTAATGACCGATTCGGCCTGGATCATTGATTACCAGGCGGAGAGGGTGGTGATTAAGGTGGAGACTGTGCAGGATCGGATCCTGGTCATGACCGATACTTGGTTCCCGTCCTGGACAGCCACGGTGGATGGCCAGCCAACGCGGATTCTCAGGGCTGACGCCGCTTTCCGGGCGATCGAGGTACCGGCAGGAAGTAAGCAAGTAGTGTTCGAGTATCGATCTGAACGGTATCAAACCGCTCGCCTGATGACATGGCTGACTGTTGCCTATCTTATGATCGTTGTCACGGCGGGTCTTTTCTGGGGCCGGTGGCGGCGTCCGGAGGACGATGTAACTTTGGATGAAGAAAGTAGTTAATGTCACAAACTCAGCGCGCTTTAATCATATTCCCGACTTACAATGAGCGGGACAATATCGAGAAGATAGTACACTCGGTACTTCCGCTCGATCCACGCATCAACGTGCTAATTGTTGATGACAACTCTCCGGATGGCACCGGCGCGATCGCTGATCGACTGGTCAAGCAGGAGAAGAAAGTCAACGTGTTGCACCGTGAGTTCAAGGAAGGGCTTGGGAAAGCGTACATTGCCGGTTTCAAGTGGGCCATCGAGCAAGGGTATGATTTCATTTTTGAGATGGACGCGGACTTCTCTCACGGCCCGGAGCATATCAAGGATTTTCTCCGAGCGATACAGGACAACGATCTGGTTATCGGTTCCCGGTACGTCTCCGGTGTGAATGTCATTAACTGGCCGATGTCCCGATTGCTGCTTTCATATTATGCGAATGTTTACTCCCGGATCATCACCGGTCTGCCTCTGCGAGATGGTACTGGCGGGTTCAAGTGTTTCAGACGCGAGGTTCTCAAAGCGATAGATCTGGACCGCGTGAGATCTTCGGGCTACTCATTCCAGATAGAGATGTCGATGTTGGCGTGGAAGAAAGGCTTCAAGATCAAGGAGATTCCGATCATATTCTACGAGCGCCGGGCTGGCAGCTCCAAGATGTCCAAGAAGATAATGCGCGAGGCAATCTGGATGGTCTGGTGGCTGCGCATTAAGTCGATATTCGGGAAATTAGGCTAAGACAGTCAGGTGCCCTCGGTCTCGCCAAAAATCACAGTCATTGTCGTTACACACAATTCTCTCCCGGCACTTGAGAGCTGTCTGACCAACCTGCCAGAAATGTCCTCCGATCTGTCCTGGGAACTTGTTGTCGTTGATAATGCCTCCACCGATGGTTCCGCGGAGAAATCTACAGAGTTATGTCCTGAGGCAGTAGTGATAGCGAATGATCGCAATAGTGGTTTTGCTGCGGCGTGTAATCAGGGTGCTGCGGCGGCACATGGCGAGTATCTGTTGTTTCTCAACCCTGATGTGCAGCCTGACGCAGGTTCGTCAGAAGAGATGGTAGCGGTACTTGCGGCCCGAGAGAAGGCCGGTCTTGTCTCGGCTCGACTGCGTAATCCTGACGGCAGCTTCCAGGCGACCAGCCGTCGTTTTCCAACGATATCGAACCTGCTCTTTTCGCGGAGATCAGTATTCCATCATCTTTTCGGTGGAGCCGTTGACAAACGAGAGCGATATACGTTAGCTGATTTTCAGGTGATAACTGAAGTACCGGCGGTGGCAGCAGCAATGGTGATGGTGAGAAAAACATTGTTCGATTCTCTTGGCGGGTTCGATACGCGATTTTTCATGTATCTCGAAGATACGGACCTTTCGCTTCGGGTTCAGGAAGCAGGGTACATTAATCTTGTGGTGCCGTCGGCTGGAGGAATTCACTTCTGGGGTATGGGGAGTGCGACCGGAGAACTGCGAAGAGGGTGGCTGCATCATCGGTCGTTGTGGCGATACTTCCTGAAACACTACCCAAACGGATTTTCTGTTTTCGTACTTCCTTTGCTGCTTCTTGCAAATCTGCTGTTGGCATCAATACTGCCGCAACGAAAGACGGGTGAATTGTGATATCACCTTACTGGGCCATAATTGCTCTCGTTGTTAGTCTTGCGGTAGCGCTAATCCTGCACCGACCGGCGCTGCGGCTGGCTCATCGATATCAGTTTGTGGACAGACCCGGTCGCCACAAGCGCCACGGGCGACCGGTCCCAATTGTAGGCGGAGTGATCTTGATGATCTCTCTCTGGTCGGGACTGCTGGTCACCTATCTGGTCTTCCCCGACATTCTCCTGGATCTGAGTGGCTCAATCCTCTACATCTTCTGCGGTGCACTAATCGTCTTTCTTGTAGGCCTTTCGGATGATCTGATACCACTGTCAGCCTGGACCAAGCTACTTGCCCAGATATGTGCAGGACTCGTGTTGTATATAGGCGGCCTGCGAATCGATCCTGTGACGATCCCGCTTTTGGGGAGCATTGAGATTGGGGGGGCGTCACTACTTATCACTGTAGTTTGGGTGGTTGGCTTGACCAACGCTATCAACCTCTTAGACGGTCTTGACGGCCTGGCCGGGGGAGTTTCGTTCATTGGTGCAGCCACTATGGTAGTGATTGGGTATCTTTACGGGGCTGATCAGGTGATTGTGCTGGCTTATGCCATGATTGGGTTTCTGGCGGTTTTCCTGGTGTACAACCGCTATCCTGCCCGTGTTTTCCTGGGCGACTCCGGATCTCTGCAGATTGGGTACTATTTCGCGGTTCTGTCATTGCTGGTTCCAGTGAAATCATATACTGCGGCGGCTCTCTATCTGCCGCTGCTGGCGCTGGGAGTGCCCCTTTTGGAGACACTGGTGTCAATATCACGACGATTAGTTACAGGCAAAAACGTGATGAAGGCTGACCGTCGTCACCTCTTTCACTACCTTGCCCTGGCAGGGCTGTCGCCAAGGACCATAGTCATCATTTTCTATGTTCTTTCAGCTATCTTTGGCCTGTTTGCGCTGGCCATGTACTATTGGGATCGGATACTGGTGTTCAGCCTGCTGGTCCTTTTTATGGTTGTGATTTTCGTTCTCTTCTATATCTTTATGGCCGCTGCGAACCGAGCCGGTATGAGGCGGCAGGTCAGCAGAGAACAGAAATCGATTTCTGACGGATAATCTTGAGTATGAGCAAAGGACACAGCCACTTGGATTTCGAGCGACCGATTGTGGAGTTGGAGAAAAAGATCTCCGACATGAAGGATTTCTCTGTCGGTGAGAGCATTGAACTCGACAGCGAGATCAGTTCGCTCGAAGGCAAGCTCAAGAAATTGCGTGATGACATCTACTCAGGCCTCACCCGCTGGCAAAGAGTGCAGTTGTCGAGACATTCCAGACGTCCCCATGCTCTTGATTACATCCGGCTGATGATGACCGATTTTGTGGAACTTCATGGTGATCGCGGGTTCGCAGACGACAAAGCCCTGATAGGCGGGTTTGCGAAGCTTGATGGACGGTCAATCATTGTGATCGGACAGCAGAAGGGCCGCGACACCAAGCA
>QNAF01000286.1 GCA_003641405.1 Candidatus Zixiibacteriota bacterium
GGTGGCGTCAGGTGTCTCTGCCTGACGCCCCTCCGGATTCCCCCGACTGCCAGGCAGGGACACCTGGCAGCACCGCCGCTCGAGTATGAACATTTGGAAGTAGTGACTTTATCAACAGGCCCCAAAGGGCGGGCCACCAGCCCCCAGATGGAGCGAGTTGGAACTACCTCCAGGCTGACATGATCTCTCCGGACGGATAAAATCAAATGGAGTATCTGGATTGTGATCGGTTCAGTGACTGCTCACTGCTCTGCAGTTTCTTCCCCAGGCGTCATCAGGAAATCAACAACAGTTCCAATCCAATCATCGCCCGACAGGCTCGCAGTCTGCAACAGACCGGGATCAGACAGTTCGACAAGTTTGGAGCATTCCGGCGATTGCAGGCTTTCGGTCGATGCCAGAACAAGCGTACGTTTGGTGATTTCTTGGATATCGTCAACCGTCGTATAGACAACGGCGTAGTCAGATCGGAGCTGGAACCAGAACTCAAAGATTGTATGCGGGAAGGGAATCCAGAACATGTCATGCTCTTCCATGATCATGTTCATCCAGCGCTCGGTTGACAGATAGGGCTCAATTGCCACAATAGCGTCCAGACGCTCCTCTTCTCTGGTTGCCATAAGAACAGCGTCAGCTCCCGCAGAACGCCCAACGGCTACAAGCGGGTGGGTTATCTTGTCGCGGAAAACCAGATGTCGGATAAGCTCCTGAAGGTCGGTGGCCTCATACTGACCGTTGCTGTGGTAAGTCCCCGTGGAAAGACCGCTGGCTCGCTGGTCGTACACAATCACCATAAAACCGCGCTCTACCAGTGCCGACGCCAGTGGGATCATCGAATTCCGGTCAGCCCGTTCGTCGTGCAAGAGGATAGCTGTACCCTGAGGTTCAAAAGAACTATCTGCTGCCGGAGTCAGGAAGGCACAGGCCACGGTAGTTAAGCCGTCAGTCTCAACCCTGAACGTGTCCACGGCAAAGCCGGCCTCGATCAGTAAAGCAGGGTCATTTACTCCCAGAGAGTCCGGGTCGAAGTTGTCTACGTCGGCTCGTCCCAGGATTGCCTTGGATCGGTTAAGCGGATAAATGAGAAACGCTGTGAGAAGAATCCCTACTACCAGCAGGAAAACTACCACTTGGAGGATATCTTTGACTGTTTGCGACATTCTGGCCATAGTGCTCTAACTCCCGTCAGTTTAGGCAGTTATGATAGACGTCGGCCAAACATAGTCAAGCTAAAACGAAAATCTATTCCTTTCTGCATAATTCATCGGAGAGTTCATGCTCCCGCAATGCTCCCGTCGTGCTCCCGAGTAACATAATCCCACTTGCCTATTCTCTATGGAGGACTTGTTGAAGAAGTCCTTTCCTGCTAAAGGCGGGATGAGACCTGACTCTATAGCGCCTCTCAAAGGTATGTATCTGTTCTGTAGCCCGGGCTCTTGACTGATAGGGGTTTGATTATTTGAGTTTTATGTTCATATTTCTATTGACAAGCAGGCCATTCCGGATTATATTCCACGCGGATGATAGGTGTTAGTTCCACTAGGGTCATTATGAAGTCGCGCAAGGTGCGGGACTAATAAGATTGTACCAACAGCTTTCCGGTTTAGTAACAGTTAAACGATGTACTACAACTCCGTTGGCGGCTGTGGGGGTCGCTTTGGAGAACTAGGTAGGTTACTTTCTGAGCTTCTACTGTTAACGAGTTTCTAATTGGCTGTCTTTAGGATGTTGAGCGGCTGAGAATAGCCGACAATATGACCTAAGTACAGTAAATTATGCTCTGTCAGTGACTCGAAAATGCAACTAGGATAGTCCTGCGCAAATAGCGCGGCTTGAAAGTAACGGAGGAATCTATGCGGTTTGACTCGAAAGCTATCCGGCTCGGTAGTACTTGTCTAATTATTATATCAATTGTGTTTCTGTTGTCGTCCAGTGTTTGGGCGAGCCAGGACGCCGCGGCTGATCCGAAATACGCGCAAATAACAATAGAAGTAGGTGACACCACGGCCGACTCCGGGGAACTTAACTCTGTCATCTCAGTATTCCTTACAAATGTAGTTGATTCGGTGGCCGCTTTTGAGCTCTGGCTCCAGCTGTCTCGCCCTGATATTGCCATCTTCCAGACTGAAATGGATACCGTTGTTGACACTACTCACTGGATTTGCGAGGAATGGTCAGGCCCGGACTGCATCGACTCAGTTTCCTGTAACCCTGACTCCACGACCTGTGAAATCACCCACATTGATACTGTCGAGGCCTACATGGGCAACTTCGACACATCCGGCTGCCTCACTTCCGGCTGGGAACTCATGATGTCCCGCTCCATAACTCAGGCTGGCTTCGACATTAAGGTAACCGGTATCGCTGACAAGTTTGGCACTCCCGGAGTAACTCTGCCGATTGGACCACAAACGGGCGGCGTGCTGTTCCGGCTGCTGGCCGACGTTCAGGAAGTACATGACACCATCATCAATAGGACTGCGAATATCTTTGTCCCGCAATTTCTGGATCACTTTAATATCTCTCGCACTGATGGAACCTCGATAGGCATTATTGGTGAGGAAGTGCTGGATTCAAACTTCTGGCGCTGCAACGCTTGGGTTCCGCCGCTGAATGAGGTCTGTCTGGATTGGGAGAAGGTACCCGGCCCAGAGTATGATTCAGTATTTGTTGAAATCGATACAGTAGCTATACTTGATACCTCGGCTGTTCATCTGGAGCCGGGCGAGTTGACTATTAATCTGTACACCGGGGCTTGCTGTGATTCCCTGGGAGTTTGCTATATCACCTCCCATGGCCAGTGTATTGCCTATGGTGGCACCTTCTTCGGCCTTGATGTTCCCTGTACAGGCATCCAATGCACGGGAGCATGCTGTGTGGATGAGATCTGCTCCTTCGTCAGCGAATACGAGTGCGGTAATGCTGGAGGCATATACAAAGGCGGAGGGGTAACCTGTACACCCGATAACCCTTGCCTGACATGCTGTATCCCCCCATCGGTGGGTGATCTGGATCAGTCCGGCGGTGAGCTTGGATTCAACTATGATGGTGCCGACCTGTCGCTGATGATCAACGGTTTGTTCATAAGTCCGGCACACGGATTCGATGATATATGTCTTGATGAGGCAGACATTGATTTCAGTTGTGGTCGCCCCTGCGA
This sequence comes from Candidatus Zixiibacteriota bacterium, assembly GCA_003641405.1. GTDB lineage: Bacteria > Zixibacteria > MSB-5A5 > GN15 > FEB-12 > B22-G1. Next base: position 3,161 of record QNAF01000286.1, read on the forward strand.
TAACTCGATGGCTGTCGATGGCGCTGACCTTTCGATTCTGATAAACGCGATGTTCATTAACCCGACCAGCACTCTGGATCCTTGTATGTAGGGAAGAGCTGGTTTTGAAAGAGAAAAAAGAAAAAAACGTGCTGTGTCTATGGGCAGATGCAGTGCAGGAGATAGAACGAAAAGTTGAAGGAATGGAAGGAGGACGCAAAAGAGGAATAACTACACGCGCTCTGTTTAGTAATGACGTTTGACAATACTCTTTCTTGCTGTGCAGATGTTTGGAAATGTTTTGGCTCTCATTTCCCGATGACACGCAGGCAAAATAGGAGAGAGAAAAATGAATGAATTGTCAATCAACAGACAACTAATGTTGTTAACGAATGTATTTAGGAGAGCAACAATGAGGAAACTATCTATTTTCCTTGCGTTCATCCTGGTTCTTACTTTTGGCCAGACTTTGTTCGCTGGTGGTACTGGTTCAATTTCAATCAGTAACATCACCGGCCACTATGTCGAAGCTTCTACTGACTACTTGGATTGTGGCCCAACCTCCAACACTCACATGATTACTATGTACTGGGACGTCACGGGTGAGGTTGGTGATTGCGTCAACTACGCACCAACATGTGCATTCACCATGTGGGGTGCAGACCAGGCCGATGGTACTACTGTTGGTACCGGAGCTGCTTTTGGTGGCGCACAGATTGACGTTTTTCCCGATTGGGCAACCTTTGGCTTTGCCTCGACCTTCCTCAATCACTTTGACTGGAACGGCA
>QNAF01000287.1 GCA_003641405.1 Candidatus Zixiibacteriota bacterium
CTTAAAGGGAGTCCATTATGCCGTTACGAATAGTTGGCCTTATTTTCGTTCTCACAATATCATTGGCTGCCTGTGTCAACGAAACAGTAATGGGACCCGTAGCGGGTGATTTCGTTTTTCAGGCGCTGCATTCGCCCGACCACGTAGCACTGAACCTGGCAACCGGATCCGAATACACCCATTGCGGACTTGTGCTCAATGACTCGTCAGGCCTGGTGGTCTATGAAGCCGTGGGGCCGGTCAGAGCGATCCCGCTTGACCAGTGGGTGCAACAGGGTATCGACCAGCACTGTGTAGTGATGCGCTTTAATGACAGAGCAAAACTGCTGGATCAAAATGACCTTGAAGAAATCCGTCGCGTCGCAGATACTTACATTGGCAAGGGATACGATTCGTACTTCAACTGGTCGGACGATCGGATATACTGCTCTGAGTTCGTTTGGAAAGCCATAAAACTCGCGCTGAATATAGAACTGGCGCAACTCAGACTGCTGGGGAGCTATGATCTGACTGACAGCCGTGTCCAAAAGCGACTTCACGAAAAGTACGGGGACAGCCTTCCGCTGCAGGAGCCAATGATCTCACCGGCAGACCTGATGAACTCTTCGATACTGGATACGGTCCTGGTAATCAATAAGAAGTAGACTTGCTCTGGCTCTAACAGAACGGCCTTAGGGTGAATCAGCAGGTCACAATCTGACTGATAGCGGATCAAGATCTGCCAAAACGTATGGAAATCGTCCTTTGGAACAGCCTAGTGCCCCACAGCTTGGGACTTGTCTATGAGATCCTCTCCCTGAGTTGAGTCAGGTCCTTTCCCGCCCAAGGCGGGATGAGACCTGACTCTATTCTGTGACATGATGTAACGTGACAGGTCACTGCGTGTCGGGTCACAATTCCGCTTTGCGGAATCAGGACCCGACACAACACTGCTATGGGGTTTTTCGACAAGCTCTGAGTACTGTCAGCCTGTCCCTACTGCTTGGCGCTTTTGAACAGCGAAATCGTCGCCCCGGTCGGGTCCGTAATCACACTGAACCGGCCAACTTTCGGAATGTCGGTCGTCGGCATACAGACTTTGGCACCCAATTCTTCAGCCTTCCTGGTAGATACGTCAACGTCATCAACAACAACGTAAGCCATCCAGTGCGGCGGCACATCGCCCCAGTCCTTGCCGATTGCCATCATGCCACCTACTTCATTGTCACCAGCCTTGAAGATCGTGTAGGTGAAATCTCCCATATCCTGTTTGTTGGCGCTCCAGCCCAACAGCTTGGTATAGAAATCACCAGCAGCTTTGGTGTCATTTGTGACCAGTTCGTTCCAGCAGAAGTGTCCGTGCTTTGGTGTTTGATCAGACATGAGTAACTCCTTTCTGTCTATGGTTGTCAGAACTCCATTCTAATTGTAATAAACGTAGAGAACTATCACTTGTTCAATTGCCCGATCAGAAAGTGATACTCCGTGTTCGGCAGATGTCCACATCTGCCGGATGACACGGCACATGTGGACATGTGCCGCGCACAAGATCTATTACCGTATACTTGAAGAACATGACTCAACAGAACAGTACTACTTCTTCAACAGCCTTTAGAACACCGAAAACTTGAAGTATTTACGGGGGTTCTTCTCGATATCGCTTACCAGATTATTCGCACGGACCAGCAGATTTGTCAATTCCACGTACAGAGCAGTATCGTTCACAAGCAGACCCGCGCTGCCGTCGGCATGGCCGATCTTCGTCAGAATGGTATCCAGTTGTGCCGAGGCCATACTGACATTGTCATAGAGCGCCGGGTCATTAATCAGTTTGCCCAGCGTTCCTTCGTTCTCCTGAACTTGCTGGCTCAGGTCGCCGACAGATGTTGACATCCGTTCTATGGATGAAATCAACCGCCCCTGGTTCTGCTGCAAGTCAGCTGTCAGCTTTGTCAGATTCGTCAGGAGTCTGGTCAACTGTGTATAGAGTTCTTCATCAGTGGCCAGTCGTCCCAGGGTTCCCTCTCCCCTGTTCATACGTCCGAGCAGCGTGTCGAGATTACTCACAACGGAACCCGCCGTTTGAAGAGCTTCCTCACCTGCCCTGAATAAAGCCGGGGCGCTGCCGGCATCAACGACCGGGACAATATCACCTTCCTTGATAAGCGGTCTGCCAAGCTCACCTGGAAGAATCTCTATGTATTTGTCCCCAAGAAAACCAATTGTCCCGAGTTGCACGGTGGCACCTTTAGTCAAGAACGGCCAAACGGATTCCTTCACACGACAGACCACGCGAATCTGTTGCGAGGTATCGATAATGTCGAGCTTAATCGAAGATACATTGCCAACTTCCAGCCCTGACAGCCAAACCGGTGAACCGGAGATGAGGCCACTGATGTTCTTGAAGTAGCATACAAATGACTTCTTGGATTGAAAAATGGAGGTTCCCCCGCCGGTCAGAGAGGCCCAAATAAGTACAGCGGATGTAAACATGATGAGAGCACCGACCCGCACTTTGCCCCATTTCACTCTAATAGACCTTTGCATACTTCAACCTCAGTGCAATGTGTATACTCCGTTAAACACTACCTTCCCCCAACGATTTCCCATTTCCACAGTCGAGATCAACAAACTTTCGCTCGGCCACCTGCACAAATGATTCTTTGAACGGTTCCAGGAATGATGTCACTCGGCTTTCCGAGCATCGGCGCAACTCGTCCAGAGAACCATCGAACGCAATTCTTCCGGTATCAATGACGACAAAGCGATCCGCAATTCCCAGAGCATCGGCAATCTGATGAGTGACTACCAGGGAGGCAATTGATTTTTCACGGTGCAACTTGGTGATCAACCCCAGAACTTTTTTGGTAGCTTCGGGGTCCAGCCCGGTTGTCGGCTCATCGTACAGCATGGCTCTTGGATTGGTGGAAAGAAGGGCACGGCCTATTGCCACCCGCCGGCGCATCCCACCCGAAAGCTGTTCGGGAAGACTGTCACCGACCTCATCGGCGTCAAGCCCCACAAAACCGATCATCTCTTCGGCCCGCTGACCAACTTCCTTCCACGACATATCAGTGTGCTCCAGCAGGTAGTAACCCACGTTCTCTCCGACGGTAAGAGAATCAAACAGCGCCCCGTCCTGGAAAACCATCCCGATGCTTTTGCGAATCCGCTGCTTCTCTTTCTCCTTCATGACGCAGATATTCTGACCATCTATCAGTACTTCCCCACCCTGTGGTTGCTCAAGTCCAAGTATGAGACGAAGGATCGTCGATTTGCCGGACCCGGACGGTCCCATAATTACGACCATCTCAGACTCTTCAACTCTAAAAGAAACGCCGTCGAGAACCGGCTTGTCCCCGTATGAGAAGTCCACATTCTTCAGCTCTATCACAGGTAGTACCCTTTCAACAGGCCTCCGACAAGCTTGGTAATGAGAAAATTGACAACCAGGATAGAGATGGAAGTCATCATAACGGAGTTAGTGGTTGCCTGGCCGACCCCCTTGGTTCCGCCTGCTGAAGTAAACCCCTTATAGCAGGAGATGAACGCGATTACGAATGAAAAACAGACGGGCTTGAGCAGCCCCATTGTCATGTTTCCGAAATTGAGCTTGTCGATCACGTAAGTCCAATAAATAGTAGATGACACGTGACTAATATACTTGGCAATCACCCACCCACCGCTAATGGCCACAACATCACACACTATCGTCAGGGCCGGGACCATTATGATCAGAGAGATAAGCCGTGGTCGGGCAATCTTCTTGATCGGATCAATCCCAAAAGCCACCATAGCGTCAATCTGGTTGGATGACTTCATGGCACCAATCTCGGCGGTAATTCCTGAGGCCACACGTGCTGCCACCATCAACCCGGTCAGGGTGGGACCAAGCTCTCGGACTATAGCCAACGACATAATGCGTCCCAGGTAGTCCTTGGCA
>QNAF01000288.1 GCA_003641405.1 Candidatus Zixiibacteriota bacterium
ATAGGATGCCCGCCCGTTGTCTTTGGAAATGGATTTCGAGGTGATCCTCGACGACGTATTCGGCGCGGCATGGATAACCTTGGCACCGGCGTCCTGATGCTGATCGGTACCGGCCAGCGCCACCGACAGAATCTCTGCCTTTGCGCCCTCACCGACCAACTGAATACAGGGGTATTTCATGGTCAGGTGCGAACCCAGATTGCCGTCCACCCACTCCACCAGGGCGTTCTTGTGAGCCGTCGCTCGTTTGGTGACCAGGTTAATGATATTGCGTGACCAGTTCTGGATGGTGGTGTACCTGATGTGCGCGTCTTCGAGAGCAATGACCTCAACAACAGCGGTATGCAAGGAATCAGTTGAATAGACCGGGGCCGTACAGCCTTCGATATAGTGGATACTGGCACCCTTATCTGCGATGATCAGCGTGCGTTCGAATTGCCCCATATTTTCGGCGTTGATGCGAAAATAGGCCTGCAAGGGAATCTTGACGTCAAGTCCCGGCGGCACGTAGATAAACGAGCCACCCGACCAGACCGCCGTATTAAGAGCCGAAAATTTGTTGTCTGCGGTGGGGATTACCGACCCAAAATACTTCTGTACGATATCTTCGTGTTCTCTCAGGGCGGAATCCATATCCAGGAAAATCACACCCTGCTTCTTGAGATCTTCGCGCATTGAGTGGTAAACGACTTCCGATTCATACTGCGCTGAGACACCGCCCAGGAATTTCTTCTCGGCCTCAGGAATACCAAGCTTGTCAAAGGTGTTCTTGATATACTCCGGTACATCGTCCCAGTCATGCTGTTTCTCTTCAATCGGTTTCATGAAGTAGTAGATATTGTCGAAGTCAATCTTGCCGAGAACTTTTGTGCTGCCCCACTCCGGCATAGGTTTGGAAAGGTAGATGTCGAGCGCTTCATGGCGGCGTTCGTTCATCCATTTTGGCTCTTTTTTCATCCGTGAGATCATCTCCACCACTTCGTGGTCAAGTCCTTTGGCACCTTTGTGGAAATAGTCTACCGGGTCACGAAAACCGTATTTCGTGGCGTAGTCTTCGTTGAGCGATGAGATGCTCTTCTTGTTGTCGGTAGCGTCTGACATACTATGCTCCGGTTTCCTGCGCCAGTTCTGCCTCAACCCACTCGTAGCCTTCGTCTTCGAGCTTCAGGGCGAGTTCCGGTCCGCCCGATTTCACGAGCTTCCCATCCATCATGATATGTACATAATCCGGCTTGATGTAGTTGAGCAGCCGCTGGTAGTGTGTGACCAGCAGGATACAGTTATTCTCGTTGTGGTAATGGTTGATTCCCTGGGTGACGGTCTTGAGAGCATCAATGTCCAGCCCGGAGTCGGTTTCGTCCAGGATAGCCATTTTGGGTTTGAGAACGGTCAGTTGCAGGATTTCGATCCGCTTTTTTTCCCCGCCTGAGAAACCGTCGTTGAGATAGCGAGTGGCGAATGACGGGTCCACATGCAATGCCGCCATTTCGGCTTTGAACAGCTTTCGAAAATCTGCCATGTCGGCATCTTTGCCACGGTGGGCATGCAAAGCTGAACGCATGAAGTTCGCCACGGAGACACCGGGGATAGCGACCGGGTACTGGAAAGCCAGGAAGAGGCCGGCCCGAGAACGTTCGTCCGCCTTCATTCCGAGAATATCTTTACCATCCAATTCCGCCTTGCCGCTTGTGATTTCGTAGGCCGGGTTTCCCATCAGGGCGTTAGAAAGGGTAGACTTACCCGAACCGTTTGGCCCCATGATGGCGTGAACCTCGCCCGGTTTTATCGAAAGTGAAACCCCTTTCACAATCTCTTTGTCTTCGATTGAAGCATGAATGTCGTTGCATTCAAAAAGTGCGCTATTAGCCGACATCTTCGGTTGTTCCTTTCATCTCATTCTCAGTACTATCCGGAACATGCGGTAACAAGTCCTTGCTGCTGGTAACATTTGATGAACCGGGTTCATCGAATTGACGAATTCTGTTGACCAGAGTATCCATCTTGCCCGATGTGAGTTCTTCGATGGTTGTTTCTGAGAGGTATTCTCTGATATATCCCGCCAGGTCATCGAACACATCATGCATCGAGCAATTCTCAATGTGAACACATTCAGGGAGTTGACCTGTATATTTCTGGCAGTGGTGCTGTTCAATCAGTGGTCCCCCAAGTGAACTCATGACGTCGTAGAGGCTGATCTCACGCGGTTGGCGAGAGATCGAGAACCCGCCGGAGCGACCACGTACCGCGCCTACCAAACCGGCTTTACGCAGGATTGCCAGCAGCTTGGACACGTACGGAACAGATAGACCTTCCATTTCGGCAATCTCGGTAATGGAAAGCTGTCCGTCCGGACCTACCTTGGCCAGAGCCAGCATACACCTCAGTCCGTACTTTTCGAGAGAAGATATCCTCATCTTTGTCTCACTGAAATCGTCTGTGCTATCGTGTTATTCATATCCAAGGCAACGACACTACTAAATCCGTACATTTTTGTAAAGCTTTTTCTTAATCGTATAACACCTTTTTTTTGGGACGGGTTCCCTGATCTCAGCGAAGTCTGCGATCCGACCTTAACTTGGCCTACACCCATACATTGTAAATTGGTGTGTGGCAACGAGTAAGGCATTACGCCAAGGATACCCAAGGCTCCAATGGTCGGCTAATCTTCCCTTGACTGGGACGTTGAACTGCGGTATCATCGCGTGGTTAGGTGCATAACTAAAGAGGATATCTGGTTTTGACTTACGGTGTCATATTGGCAGGCGGTAGCGGCAAGCGATTCTGGCCGCTTTCGAGAATTGATAACCCCAAGCAGTTCTTGAAATTAACTTCCGACAAAACAATGCTCGAGGAAACCGTTCTTCGGATTAAGCCGCTTATTTCGCTGGACAATATCAGGGTTGTGGCTGGCGAGACAATGAGTGAGCAGATTCTCTCTGCCGCGGATTACCTGGAAGATAAGCATATTCTGACCGAACCCCAGGGGCGTAACACCTGTCTGGCGATCGGGCTGGCAGCCGTGCATCTGGCGAAAGAGGACCCCAACGCAGTGATGGTTGTCCTTTCGGCTGACCACCTCATTCGGCCGGCGGAGAAGTTACTGAAGATCATTGAGGATGGTTGCCAGATCGCCAAGTCGAAGGATATGCTGATTACAATCGGTATTTCCCCAACACGACCAGAAACTGCTTACGGATATGTCAAGCTGGGGGAGGAGTACGCTACAGAGTTGGAGAGTTCCGTTTTCCATGTTGCAGCGTTTGCGGAAAAGCCCAAAGCAGTTGTGGCTCAGGAATACTATTACAGCCGTAAGTATCTCTGGAATAGTGGCATGTTTGTCTGGTCGGCCCAGTCTATTCTCGATGCGATTGCGGGTTGCCAACCTGAGATGAGCGCTCTGCTACTCTCATACTCAAAGACTATTGGTACCGGCAAGGAAACGGAAGCTCGCAGGGAACTCTACGAGAAGGCCCCATCGATCTCAATTGACTACGCGATTCTTGAGGTCGCGACCAATGTTCTGGCAATGAAAGCTGATATCGTGTGGGATGATGTCGGTAGTTGGAACGCGCTGGAGCGTTATAAAGAGATGGATGGTGACAACAATGTCTTGATCGGCGAGAATGTTATGCTCGACACATACGAGACGACTATCTATAACGATTCGGACGGTATCATTGCAGCGCTCGGCATTTCGGACCTGGTCATTGTCAGATCGAATGATATAACGCTGGTAGCTCACAAGTCGAAGCTTGACGGCATCAAAGCCTTGTTGAACAAAATTGGAGAAGATGAGAACAAACGCCGGTACCTATAGTCTTATCATAGTCGCTTCCCTTGTTGTGATGTTGTCGGGGTGTTTTGGACCTCCTCCGACCGAGAGCGAAAAGGACCAGCCGGAAGAATCGGGAGCCGACTCC
>QNAF01000289.1 GCA_003641405.1 Candidatus Zixiibacteriota bacterium
ATCCGACTCTGTGACAAGCATGTTTGCAAGTGCAGTGCCGTCAAATACCTGTGGGATGTCATCACCGTTACACATGATCAACACGCCGGACTCATCAGCCTTGCGGAAATTCTCTGTGTTCCATCTGTCGTTTGTGAACGTACCAACAGCGGCAAGCTCAACAACAGCATTCGCCGAAACTTCAGGTGCGGTATCGGTTATGTCCCACATGCCGCCACCGGATGCTGCAACCAGTTTAGAGTCTGTAGCTGAGTTGAAGTTAGCAACAGTCTCACATGGAACACCAGTACCGAGGTCGTAGTATTCAATATAGCCTTGTCGGGTATCAACCGTGCCTGTGCCTGGTATCAGGTTGTCCAGTATGACTGCATCTGTTGGCGGCATATTATCTATTGAATCGAAGGCATTTAGCCCTCCGATCGGCGCGTCCAGGCTAATGACTTGGGACGGCATATATCACTTCTGCCAAGTTGGATAATATGGCGAACGCCGACCCATGCCGCGCTGGAACCCGCCGATAGTCTTGCCGGAACTAGACCGGCCAATGGCCTCCTGCATCTTGCGGTTGTAATTTGCGTACCACTCTTGATACTGGGGCATTAACTTGGTCTGCGCCCAATGAGCTTGTATGCCCAATACAAGCACCTGATCATCCAGTATGAACTCGTCATCATCTGCAGTGAATGATTCCTTTCTTGCCCCCTGTGCGTCCTGTACAACCCACTTTGATATGTACTCATAACTGAATGCCGTGCTGTCTTCAGCGTCAGAGATAACTTCAATCTCGTCACCGTACTTGCGGATACGGTAAGTGCCGCCAGCAGAGTAGGAGGTGAACTTGTACATGAACCACCTGCCATCAGGTACAGGCCACTCGACCTGCCGTTCGCCATCACCCTCCCACGCACTATTAGGAACCAAGTCCTGAAAGTCTGCAGGCAACTGATACCTTGACTGCCCCGGCTGGATGTTTATCTCCGCCTGTTTGCGTAGCTCAGTCCACTTGAAATAATCTCTTATCTCGTAAGCAGCACGGTTAGCAATAGCGACCATCTGAAGAGAGTCCGGGTCGGATGCCGTGGTAAAACTGCCGCGCTCCAGAAATCCAGATTGGCTTAGGACGTTATTGAGGATATCTTTAAGATTCATGTATCACCCTATCTGGATGTTCCAGTTTGGACTTAACCCGCCACCACCGTACTCGAGTCCACGCGGATGTGGCCTTTCGGCAACTTCGCCGCCTTCGCTGCCGTCACCGGCTTGAACGCTGGATCGTCTGACTGGAGCTGTGTCGATGGGTCGATTTGGCGAAGGCACATCACTGGTTTCTTCGCTGTGGCTTTCTTCGTTCGCTTCTTGTTCATGTCTCAATGCCTCCTGTATGCGCCGACCACTTGCCTGCACATGGATTAAGTGCTGCGGCAATGTCTTGGCCTCACACAGTTTGGTAATGGTTGTAATGCCGTAATCGATTAATTCCTGTACCTCGTTCGGATTAACGCCGGGTATGATATCCACAGACGGACTGCCTATATCGCCCTTGTTGTTCATGAACGAATCATACTCGTCTGGATTGTCCCTTATGTCAGCAGGTTGAGCTACATAGGCTACAAAGTCATCCAACCCAGGCTGCGTCTTCTTGCACATTACAACCGTCTCATACACCCGATGACCTGCAGCCTTTGACAACTTCACATTCATCTGGGATTTTTCGTAGAACTGGACGTATGGGTTTTCTTCTTCACCCAGCATCATTCGCTCTAACTGTCGGTCTGTGTACTCACGGCTCAATGCAACTCTCCTGTTTAAATGTGGCGGGGCAATTAATGCCCCACCACTTTAACACTAACGGCAAAACCTACGCTCCTGTATTGCCAATCACGCCTTGGAGGAACCTGGCATTCGTAGTCAGGTTGCCCATGAACCAAGTTGGGGTCACGGAGTAGTCGGCATTCTCAATCTTGCGAGACTTCTCGGTGGAGAAATAACGCTCAGGAGCCTTACGCAGCAGCAGGTTGTTGCAGTTCAGGAAGTACATCCTGCCTGAAACGCCCGTGGAGAGGTCGGTTGCACACTGCGCGTCATACACCACTGGTGTACCTACGAACTCAAGTGTACGGAACCCAGCGTCAGCCAGTTTCGGAGAGGTGTGTCTTGCATTCTCCTGCAGGCTTTCCCAATAGGAGGTGAAGAACGTACCGTCTGCCATGATCAGGTCTGGCTGATCAGAGCCACGGGTACATGCAAGGTGCATGGCGTTCATGCGGGTAAGGATATCCGTACCCAAATCGCCTGCCGCCACATCATGGTTATTCTGCCACCATGTCTCTACAGATGCGTCAATACCGCCAACAGTGCCAAGACCGTCATCTGATACCAACAGGCGCAGACCACCAATCTCTTTACCGCCTTCGCCTGTTCCGAGACTGTACAAAGACAGACCCATCTTGTTGCGAAGTCCAGCCATCAGGGAGTCGATCCGTGCTTCAGCAAGGCTTACTGCCTGCCATTTCTCACGGTTCATAATCTCTTCTTTACCGGAGATGAATGAGAATCCACCCAACTGCTTCCACTGGTAAACAGCATTCGTGATCACTTCCTGGGAGGTGTCAATGCTGAAGGTTTCAAAACCGTCATACCATTTTGTTGCAAGATCGTTGTACAGGAGAGGCTCGTCCAACTGGCGGCCACCACCTGCGTTCTTGATTTTCCCTGTGTCTTCTAGGGTACGAAGTAAACCGTTGTGAGCGGTTACGTTATCTGCGACCATGCGATCCCGATTGCGGAGCGTGGTGGAGATAATTTCACTAACTGATACAGCCATGATTTATATCCTTTGTTTAGGCTACTGATCGATCCAGGCGGTCATACAGGTCTGATATGGAATCCGATAACGGCCCATCGTCAACCTTCACATCGCCACCCGGCGTTTTACTTACAACTTCTCGATTCGCTGCAGATGCCCGTGCCACTTGCTCCTGTCGAGATTTAGAATCAGCCATGCCGCGTATTGATGAATCCATATTGCAGGCCATCTTGTACGCCTGTCCTAATACCTGACTGTAGGGGATTGGCTGGCCGTACTCATCAGTACGACTGACCATGCCACCACGGATGATACCGGACATGTTTGCTGATACTTTCTCTACATGAGGGTGAGTCGGTTTCCCGTTTCTCGTCTCACTTGCGAACTGCTGGATGCTGTTGCGAACATCCTCAGTCCGTGCATTGATTGCATTCTGGTCTGCTTGCTGAGTACGCTGCTGCTCATGTTGAGCATTGGTATTCAGTTGCTGCTCCATCTTGTCAATCTGTGCCTGTTGCCGCTTCTCTACAGGAGTCAGGTAGACGTTATCTTCCTGTTGTCCTGATACCTGGCCGTATGCGGATGCCAAGTCTTTTGCGCCTTGTTCATTGCCTACTCTGGCGAAGTGGGCGCTCCACTCCATTTGCCTGTTCAATGCCTGGATTGGGTCAATCCCTGCACTCTCAAAATTCTTTGAATGACGGTTCATTATGTCCATCATCGGATCAAGCTGCTTACGCATTGCCGCCATTGCCTGAGTCTTTTCAGTAAAGGATTTTTGCATGGGCTTAAATACACGCTCAAGCATTACCTTCTTAGCGTCAGGAGGGAGCGCATTATAAGCGTCCTTAATATCGGCAGGCCAGCGCTCCGGCGGAGCTTCGCTGTACTCCGGCTCCTCTTCAGTGGATTCTTCTACCGCCTCTATTTCTTCCGTTTCTTCTGCGGGTTCATCCTCTTCAATCCCTTCTTCACTTTCTTCCTGAGATATCTCCAGCGTCTCGCCATCTTCTTCTGCCTCTATGGTTTCCTCAACATCGTCCATACGGTCAAATTCCGCACTAAGCGCGTCTTCAAGGTTCGTTTCTTCAGCTTGCTTTTCAGGTGCTG
>QNAF01000290.1 GCA_003641405.1 Candidatus Zixiibacteriota bacterium
ACTATCGTCGTGCAGAAACAGATTGAGTTTCTGCAAACCATGGAGGTTGGATTTGACAGACAGAATTTGGTCTATTTGCCGTTACACGGGACTCTCAGAAACCAGTGTGAAGCATTCAAACAGGAACTGCGCCAGAATGCAGATATTACCCATGTTTCTCTGGTGTCGCACGTTCCTACCGGTGTTTGGCATAATGGTAGCGGCTGGGAATGGGAAAATCGGAACATCTCAAGTGATCCTCTCATTACTTATTACTGCGCTGATCTTGACTTTGCTGAGACGTTCGGTACGTCGATGATTCATGGCGAGTATTTCCGCGAGGAACTTGTGGGCAGCAGCTCATATCAGTCAGGTGAAGTCATTATTAACCAGAGGCTGGCTAGTATCATGGGATTGGACAATCCTCTTGGGGCGCGTCTCTCCAACTACGGCTATGACTACAAGATTATCGGTGTCATCAAGGATTTCAATTTCAAGCCCGCATATGCTTCTGTTGGGCCTATGATTGTGTTCCATCGTGCGCTCAGTGCCAGGCACCCGAATCAGTATAACTACATCTTCATGAAAGTCCGACCGGGGAGTATTCAAGAAACTACCAGTTTCGTCAAGGCGACCTGCGAGAGCTTCTGCCCGGGTTATCCAGTTGAACTGAAATCTCTGGAAGAAGACTATACACGACTCTATCGATCGACCGAGCAGATTGGTTCGATCATCGGTTACGGTGCCGGCCTGATGATCTTCGTTTCCTGTCTGGGACTTTTTGGTTTGGCTGCGTTCACGGTCGAACAACGCTCCAAAGAAATCGGTATCCGTAAAGTGCTGGGTGCTTCGGTAGCCGGTATCGTTCGTCTGCTCAGCAAGGAGTTTCTGATACTGATAGGAGTAGCAACTGCGATTGCATGGGCGGTGGCGTTTCTGTTCGTGAATGGCTGGCTGATGACTCAGTTTGCCTACCGCGTAGATATTGGTTGGGGACCGTTTGTACTTGCTGGTGTTCTTGCGCTGGGCACCGCTTTCGTGGCGGTCAGTTTTCAGGCAATACGAGCGGCACTGTCCAATCCAGTCGATTCCCTTAAGTGCGAGTAGCGTGGGGGTTGCTCCTGCAACCCCGAATTCCTGCGTTGGTCACCGCGACCTAAGCTGCAGAATCGAAATGTAGTTACTTGATAGACTATCAATATGGTCGATCTTGCCGCTTTCTCAGTGTGTGAAGTTTGCTGATCGTGGTGAGGCTATGCCGTGTCTGATTGGGCTTTGATGTCAAGATCAGCGAAGTACGGATCCAGGGCAACCTCCCGTTCCGTCGGTCCCGGTGTACCGGCGAGAGCTTTGCGAACGCATTCCTGTGCAACCTCGCTTTCACCCAGCAAGGCGAACGACCTCGCTATGTTGTGCCATACGTCACCAATGAGATTGTCACGTGATGTGATATCGAAAAGTGTCTCTCGCGCAGTAGTCACATCTCCCGATCCGGCTTGTGCCAAGGCACAGTAGGCTTGCACCTGCACGTTTTCCGGAACCGAGAAATCTACATCCTTAAGGGCAGCGATAGCCTCCCCGAAATACTTCCGTGACCGGTCGGAATGGCCTCGAAGTCGCTCGAGCAATCCGAGGTGCGTGTACGCGATGAAGGGGAAGAAGTCTGCCTCTATGGATTTTTGCAAGACCGCTTCAGCTTTGTCATACTTTCGTTGCATCAGGTACACCAGGCCGGCATCAACGCAGCAGTTAGGGTCTCCCTGGTATTTGGTCGCCAGTTCGAAATTCTCCAGCGCCAGATCCAGTACGCCCAGTTTCATATACACCAGACCGAGATTGTAATAAGCTCGACCGTAGTCCGGGCTGATCTCTGTTGCTCGCACCAATGTGACCATGGCGGCGGTGTAGCGATCTCCGTATGTGTGAAGAACTCCGATCAAGAGAATGGTCTCAGTATCTGTGGGTGCCAGCCGAAGTGCCTTGGTGGCCCACTCCAGTGCAGAAGCGTAATCGGATTCCTGGTATTTCTGCCATGCCAGAGAACGATATGCAAGAGCGTATTTTGGATTCAGCTTGATAGCCCTGAGGTAGCACTTCTCGCAGTTCTCCATGTCGCCAATAAACTGGTAGTAGCGACCAAGTGACCGGTGTCCTTCCGGGAAGTTCGGATTGATTTCGATGGCTTTGAGGGCTAATAATCGGGCTTCCTCAATGCGCTCCTCCGAACGATCATAATAGGCCATGTACTGGAAGGCGTATACGTCTGCAAGACCGGAGTAAGCCAACGCGAATTCGGGATCGATCTCAAGAGCTTTTTCGAACACTCGTTTTGCAAAATCAAGATTCTCCGGCGTATTGGTTTGATAGTAGCTTTTCCCCTTCAGGTAATAATCGTACGCCGTGAAATTCGGTTTCTGAAACTCACCAACTTCCAAGGGAGTCTGACCCGCGGCCTCAGCGAGGGTACGGGATGTCTCCTGGGCCGCCTTCAACAACAAATCGAATATGTGATCTTCCGTCTCTTCGTATGCCTTACTTGAGACGAGCCGGTGTCCATCTTCGCCATGTACGAAGAGGTTCAGTCTGATCTTGCTCTGCCCACGCAAAAGTGAGCCACTTACAATGAAGTCTGAACGGAAGCGCTGAAAGACTTCGCGTATATCTCTTGGCAGATCGTGGGCAGGTTGGGCGGAAACTACCAGATTTGTCCGACGCGACAACTCGCTCACCACGTCATCGGTGAACCCTTCACAGAAATAGTCCCAGGTACTGTCGGACGACAGGTTCCTCAAATCGATAACGGTCACGGTCTTGCTGCGGGTCCTTACTCCCCGGATGGGTATCATATGCTCGCCGTACGGATCGGCTCGAAGCAGATCAGCAACCTCGCTCATGTCGGCAAACCGATGCTCGGGCTTCTTCGCCAACAGTTTGAGAACGAGAAGATTAAGCCAATCAGGTATGCTCTGGTCGATTTCAATCGGCGCCATGGGGTCTTCGTGAAGAGTTGAGTATATTATTGCAGCCGGATAGTCACCCACGAACGGCCTGCGCGCTGTCAATAGCTCATACAGAAGGACACCGTAAGAGAACTGGTCGCTGGCACAGGTAACCGCTTCGCCGGATAACTGTTCCGGCGCAAGGTAGTGCAGCGTGCCCGCGATATTGCCGTGTTCGTCAATGGACTCATGGTGAGCGGGTTTAGCCAGACCAAGATCAAGAATCTTGACCTGGAGATCATCGGTCAATAGGATATTGTCCGGTTTCAGATCGCCGTGAATCAGGTTGACAGAGTGAGCCGCCATCACTCCCTCGGCAATCTGAAGTGATATCCGGAGCTTGTCAGTCAGATCGAACTCTGTCGCCGCACCCGTGAGATCCCTGCCCGCGACGTACTCCATTGCGATATACGGTATACCGTCACAGACCGAATATTCCCACACCCGGACCACGTTAGCAGAATCAATCTTCGCGGCTGCCTTCGCTTCGTCTGCAAGTCTCTGTCTGTAAGAGGCGGAGCTTGCCAGCTCCTTGCGTATCAGCTTGATAGCCACAGTCCGGTCGAGGCGATTATCGGTCGCTCGGTAGACTTCACCCATCGCCCCGCTGCCAAGGGATTCCTCGATGTGGTAGTTACCGAATTTGGAGTCTTCAGAAAGAATCATGCGCACACACAATCACAACCGGTTATAATCACCTTGCCGGGTCACATACTGTACTGCATCAATATACTCAGAAGAACACTGCTGTGCCAAGTATTTCCGACATGGGTCCAAAACAACTAAACCCGGCATCAGACGACTACGCGGCCACCTCAATGATGAGATGACCGCTGTGTGTATGCAATGTCATTGTTTCGTACTATCCTACGGGCACGGGTCGAGTGAGCCACTGGGGTTGATGAACAGTACATCGATCAGAATCGA
>QNAF01000291.1 GCA_003641405.1 Candidatus Zixiibacteriota bacterium
GTATCATTCGTTTGCCCAACAGAGGGAGGGGGGGAGAGTTGTTTTCTTGCTTTTCCTCCCTTTCTTGGGGTGGGCCTGGTCTCACCAGCGGTGTCAAAGTTTCGCTTATTTTGACCGTTTCGTGGTCTAAACAATGGGGTCAACCTCATTTGGGCCTAATCTGCTCAAGGTCACAATTTCGGCCTTTGTTGTTTGCGTGTATGTGTTCGATGAGGAGGATCGATACCAGTACCTTTCTCACTTGCAGTTATTCATTGTGCCAAATGGTGTCTTGCGGGCAGTTTTAGATTACAAGGACATTTTTCAGGCAGGTAAGGACGGACGAAACGGTCACCGATATCGAATCAGGTTGCCCGAGCTGGCACAACATGAGAGTTGGCGCTGGCGAGGGATACGCTACAAACCTCATGGTTTTGATGTAACAAGATAGAGTTCGTTAATGTCCTTCGATCACTTCCGAGCACATCTTGGTGATTCGCTGTTCTTGTGCGCGCATTAGTTCCGACAGTTCGGCGATACGCTGACGTAGTTTCTTGAATTCTGTTCCCAACCGATGATGATCTGCTGGCACTGGTATTTGCAGGCGACGCAGGTCCTTCTCCGCAATGCGTCCCGACATTTCTCCGGTAGTATAGATGGTCATTAAGCGTACGAATTGAGGAGAACGCAGTATTTCAACCACATAGTTTGGGTCGTAACCTTCCCATAGGCGCAGCACGGAGAATTCAGAAATCGCCAGAGCTCCGTCAAGTCCAGGTGGCACGACAACAATAGCACCCCGGTATGGCCTCCGTCTACTGATCAATATATCACCACTCCGCACGCGCCTTAGAGAAGTGTAGTTGCTTTCGTGTCCTTTAATACGTTTAGGGCTTATTGTTAGTGTTTTTGGGTCCACACAACCGGTTTCAATCAAATCGAATTCTGCTTCAGGAGTGTTGTGGGGGTTCACTTTTTCACTGTGAAACGAGCCGATCTCAGACAACCTCACTAGTCGGTGTTTGGCATTGCTGCGAAATTTGGCAATGACTTGGCGGTTTTCTGGAAGGTAGAACTTGGCATCCAGGCGGTCTCCAACCTCCGTGATCGGAACCAGGTAACGAGTATCTTTGCTATGAAACTCCCGGATTGTCTCGGGGAAGTCGTTCTCTTCGGTCGGCCTACCAGTGGAATTAAAGCCAATACTATTTATCTTTTTCACGAATACGTCATACTCGGCTGGCACCTGAGACAACTTCTGAATAAAGAGCAAGCTGCCCCGCACACTGGTGCCAGATGGAATAAATGCCCAGTCCGGTAATTCGATAACGGCGAGGATTTTTGCGTGGCGCTTGATATGGTCTCGCACGCGAGCGAGATTGCGATTGGTGAAAATTCCTTGAGGAAGCACAATGCCTGCCATTCCCTCCTCACGCAGCACCTGAACAATGCGTTCGATGAACAACACTTCTCGGGTTACAGATGACACACGACCCTGGCCATTTTGTCCTAGTTCGTATCTAGCCAGGACAGTAGGGTCTTTTTCATAACCTGCAAAGGGAGGGTTGGCAAATACTACATCAACATTGCCTTTGTCTAGCAAAGAGCGCAGTCGCTCATCGTCCGAAACATCGATCTTAAGCGCATTTGCTGTAAAGATACCACTATAATCCAAGCCGTGCATTAGCAAATTGAGGCGTGCAACCCTGGCCGTCCGCTCATTGATTTCTGTACCGATCAAACAGTGTTGGCTATATTCCTTGATTCTTTGATTGATTTCATCCTGGGATAACCCTGGCTGTGTGCGTCTTATCCTGTCCCTGATGATTTTGGCACACATGATCAAGAAACCACCAGATCCGCAGGCGGGGTCGTACACGATCTGAGATTCTTCAATGTCAATGAACCTGACCATAAACTCGACAATGCTACGGTGAGTAAAAAATTGCCCCAGCTCTCCCCGGAAAGTGTTGCCTATGATATTTTCATAGATCGTACCTTTGACATCGGCGCCATCTACCTGCGACGTTGTTTCCAGCAAGCTGTAGTTCTGAAGCTGACGAAACACCTCATAAATAGCTAAATCATCAACTTTGATTTCATCATCGTGCGGAAAGATATCCATAAAGCCCAGAGAGCTGTTTGCTTGATCAAATAACCAGTGTGTCCGCGCTGCAAACTGCTCCGCCGATTCACCGCGTTGGGGAACAGTGCGGCTGCCTGCCATTGTGATTTCGTCGTAAAGTTTGACGAAAAGCAATTTGCTGAATTCATCGAAAGCTTGCGTGGGATCAAAGCCATGACGTTCCCAAAGGACGTTGTGGCATCGCTGGACAATCTTCTGTAGTTCGTATTCATTAGGAAAGCGCGTAATTGTTGTCATTCAGAAACCCTCCGTTTTAGCCTTTCTGGCTTTATTTTAGCCTTACTGGCTAATAATGTCAAGCCTGTGCATTTGTGCACCAGGCAGAGCAGCCCAACAATCGCTTCCGGCCGACAGCGCCTCCGCTCGCTCGGTGCTGCGGCTGAAGCGCAAGCCGTTATAGCCGCGCTTTCTACATCGCGCAGGGCAATTGGTGGAGCAGAGCTATGGGAAATATGACGACGGAAGAAAAGAACGAGAAGAGATCCGCAGACACGGTCACGGCCGAGGCTGCCTCCTCCGACTTCATCCGCAAGATCGTCGAGGAGGACTTGAGGACGAACAGGTACGGCGGTCGCGTGCATACGCGATTCCCGCCGGAGCCAAACGGCTACCTGCACATCGGACACGCCAAAGCCATTTGCATTGATTTCGGCATCGCCGAGGAATACGGTGGACTTTGTAATTTGCGTTTCGATGACACCAACCCGGTCAAAGAAGAAGTCGAGTATGTAGAGTCCATCCAGGAGGATATTCGGTGGCTGGGGTTCGACTGGGGGGATCGGCTGTTCTACGCCTCGGCTTAGTTCGAGCAACTCTACGAATACGCCGTCCAGTTGATCAAGCAGGGCAAGGCATACGTCTGCGACCTGAGCGCGGACGAAATCCGGGAGTATCGCGGCACCCTGACCGAGCCGGGCAGGGACAGTCCGTATCGTGACCGGTCGGTCGAGGAGAACCTGGACTTGTTCGAGCGTATGCGGGCCGGAGAGTTCGAGGACGGTTCCCGCACACTGCGGGCGAAGATTGACATGGCGTCTCCCAACATAAACCTGCGCGACCCGGTCATCTACCGCATTCGACGGGTGACGCATCACAGAACGGGCGATGAGTGGTGCATCTATCCGATGTACGACTTCGCCCATGGCCTCTCGGACTCCATCGAAGGGATCACACATTCGCTGTGTTCGCTGGAGTACGAGGATCATCGCCCTTTGTACGACTGGTTCCTCGACGAGTTGGACGTTTACCATCCACGGCAGATCGAGTTCGCTCGTCTCAATCTCAGCTACACCGTGATGAGCAAGAGAATGCTTCTGCAACTGGTGGAGGAAGGGCACGTCGCCGGATGGGACGATCCGCGCATGCCTACACTGGCGGGTCTGCGGAGGCGTGGTTACACGCCGGAGGCAATCCGAAACTTCTGCGACCGCATCGGAGTAGCCAAACGGGACAGCGTGGTTGACGTGACTTTTCTGGAGCACTGCATCCGGGAGGATTTGAACGAACGTGCGCCGCGTGTGATGGGTGTGTTGCGCCCTCTCAAGGTGGTCATCGTCAATTACCCGGACGACCAGGTGGAAGAGATGGAGGCCCTGAACCATCCACAGAACCCCGGTATGGGGACGCGAAAGGTGCCTTTTTCCCGCGTGCTGTACATCGAACGGGATGAGTTCCGTGAGGCCCCACCGAGGAAGTTCTTCCGCCTGGCCCCCGGCCGCGAAGTGCGACTGCGGTATGCCTACTTCATCAAGTGCGCGGATGTGATTAAGGACGAACGAA
>QNAF01000292.1 GCA_003641405.1 Candidatus Zixiibacteriota bacterium
GATTATTGCGTCACCAACAACGGGCACGGACATTAGTTTTTCTTCAGCGGCTTTCCATCCTCCTCCTAGTTTTTCACCGACTGTGGTGTTCACGCCTTTATCTTTAAGATACTTTGCCCCAGCGCTTAACCGTGGAGCAATCACTGCGCCAGCGGCATTAGCCAAACCAGTGCCACCT
Organism: Candidatus Zixiibacteriota bacterium; assembly: GCA_003641405.1. Lineage (GTDB taxonomy): Bacteria > Zixibacteria > MSB-5A5 > GN15 > FEB-12 > B22-G1. The sequence goes on from QNAF01000292.1 coordinate 179, forward strand.
CCAGCGAATAACCCGCTGGTAGCCATATCAGTTAAGCCTTCTGTTAAATCCATTTGACCGAAATCGTTTAGATTACCAAGGTAGTTTGCACCACCATAAGCGGCACCCGCGCGACCAGCTTGAAGGGCTGAATTAACGCCTCCCATCATCTTAGAGTATGGAAGTATAGAGCCAGCTATATTGGCTCCAATAGCAGTCTTAGGGTTTTCCTCAGCAAACTGTTGTTCTGTACCTCTCAATCTATCACGGGTCTGAGTATATTCATCAACTAACGATGAGTCCTCACCCTTAAAGTATTTGGCCGCGACTCTGAACGGGGCTTGGAAACCTGCGTTAGCCTCATCAGCAAATGATGGAAGCGCCCCGCTAAGTGCACTTTGACTTAAACCAACAGCCTTCTCCATAGTGCTTTGCTCTGGTCTTTTATCGGCAAAATCCCATGCGTTAGCCACGCCAGAAGAAATAGCTTTCTGCTGAATTTCTTCCTTAGTAGTTCCTTCAGGTACGCCCTTCAATACCCTGCCATTTGGTAGCGTTACATCCATTACATATCCCCCCAATTTACAGAGTTATTATCAACTGGAGCTGCATCCTCTGGATATTCTTGCCTAGGCATTGTTGAGTTAGGTCTGTATCTTGATGCGTTCAAGTCATACCACTTATCAGCCTCTTGAAGTCCACGTGATGCTAGTTTACGTTTATCTTTAAGCAGTTTAGTAATCTTAGTGATGATGCGCTTTAATTCTGGTGCACTTTGAGCTTGCTCTAAGCTACCCATATACTGCTGCATTACCAGCATTTCTTTCTCGTTCAATGCACCAAAGCCTGTTGAGCCTGTAGGCGATGCGTTCTTTAATTCCATCATCTTATCAAGTGCAAAACGTGATGTGATGGTATCGCGCATGTTCATCCATTTATTAGCACCTGTTTCAGGCAATACGCTCAAGTAACCTTCCCAGCCAACATTGTTATCCGATGTATACGCAAGTAGTTGGTCAAGGTCATCAATGGTAGTATCAAGGTCACTAATAAATGAGCCAGCCTGTACAGCAGTTGAAGGGTAATCATTAAGCCGTTGGTTGATATTGGCAATCTCGCCTGTTTGAGCGCCTTCATTAATAATGTTCTTATCGTATTTTTGACCTGAGTTGGTATCTACAAAGAACGTGCCTTGGTCAACAATACTGCCTTTTGATATAGCATTTTTGAATAAAGCCTTATTGATTTGCTCTTGTTCAGTGCCATCGGGCATCTGCATGTAATATTCCATATCCCTCATGTTAGATGTTGGGTCTACTCCGCCCCCACCTTGATTCTGATAATCCATAAATGAACCTGTGAAGCCTTGGTTTTTAGCCAGCCTATACTCTTTAATAGCCGTTGTTGGTTGCGATGGTTTTGGATTGCTTCTGTCGTACTTAGCCATGTCCATGCTATTCACGCCACGCATAATATCACCCTGCATGGCTGACTCTTGTGATGCACCACGCTCTTCAAGCAATGGCATGCCACTGGTATTCAGTGCAAAGTTCCGTTCCATCAACTGCGTTTGTCTTGGGTCTACACCAGCTCCATACGCTAGCGTACCCTCCACTAATGATGATGGCTTGCCAACACTAGGTAAACCAAGTTTAGGCTTGTTGCCAAGAAACTCACCCTTATTATCTTTCATGTGTTGAGCGCGAGCTTGTGCTTGATTCAACGCCATCTGCCGTTCATAGACAGCCTTTGACTCACTGGCAAGTGATGCCTTATAAGAGGGGCTGTATTGTGAAACTAGTGCCAATTGTTCATCTGTAAACGCCATAGCTGACTCCTATAAAAGACCTTTAATACCTGTGTTCATACGTTGGTATGGCTGACGCTGTTGCTGACCACTACCCATAGCATTACTCATGCCCATTAAGCGATTTAGTCCTCCTGTTTGTAACGCTGGGGCTTGAGCACCTCTGCCTGCCTCCATACCAAAATCAGCAAACTTACCGCTTTTCACGGCCTCAGCTTCTGCTAATTGTCTACGCTCGATATCAGTCATACCTTCAACGCCTTGCATCATAGGGGGTTGTTGCTGTTGACCTATCTGCGGCATTTGAGTTCCAGGTAATGCTTGCCCACCATAAGGTGATTGCGTGCCACGGTTCATACCTTGACCCATTCCCATACCGCCTTGCTGCATGCCTTGCATCTGGAAAGGTTGTTGTTGAGGTTGTTGGCCACCAAACTGCGTACCTGCTAACTGACTACCACCGTATGGCATAGGCATTTGCCTAGCCTGAGCTTGGTCTTGTAATGGATAGGATTGCGCCACTTTATTGAAATCGAAATAAGTCATATTATTCTCCTAAAAACCAAAACCACCAGACATGCTGTCAGAGCTACTGGACTCTTGTCCGCTGTTTAATATAGTTGGGCCACCTAATGCACTAGCATAAGCTCCCATTGCATCCCACGGCATCATTGATGGTGCAAACTGACCAAGGCTTAACCCTTGTTGCGTTAATGCGTTGGAGTAGCCTGTGTTTTGTGTGGCTTGTTGATTGCCTAACATTTGCTGCATCATTTGCTGATTAGCTAATAAATTAGTGTCAGCCATTTGAGCAATATTAAGCTTGTTATTAAGGTCTTGATTGTATGTATCGTAACCCATCTTAGCTTGACCCTGCATCAAGGCATCATTAATATCTTTGTAGCCTTGTGAGGTTGTCATACCGTGGCGTGAACCACCTGACATACCAGAAGCTGCAGCACGTGCATCTTGACGCGCATCAACTGCGTTCATAGCGTTATTAGCGTCTAAGTTCATAGAGGCTTTCATAGCATCAAGATAATCATTACCCTGCCCGCCCATCATAGATGCATACATCTGAGATGTTTGAGATGGGTTATTCATTGATTGGTTTAAGCTATTCATCAATGAGTTTTGAAGCCCCATATTCTGATAGACACCACCTTGAGCCTGATTCTGCCAATAGTCATTAGCTTGATTAGCTACTTGCCCGATATCTTGTTGAGCGCCAGGTATCATACCTTGCATGTTGGCATTTGTTTGGTCGTACAAACCTCCCGCACTACCATACATATCCTGCAACCAAGGTGCTTGACCTTCCCATACATTTTGCTCAAATGATGAGTCGCTGTCTGAACCGCTTTTTGAACCTGAAAATCCGAAAGCCATAATTTTACCCTCTTTTTGTATTCATTATATAGTGTTTATTCATATCTGTTTCTCGGATATGCTATGAGCTGAGAAATAAGCATCCACTAGCGTTACGCCAGTGATTATCTCACCGTTACCTATTTGTATTACTACATCAAGCCCTGCATTCACATCATCAATTTCCAGTAGTAAGCTGGCAACATCAATATCAGTAGCACTAGCATTACGCGGTATTACTACCGGCAGGCTAGCAGAAGAATATCCACCTGAAGGGCTGAATACCCTAACGTAAAATGTTGTTGTGGCGTTTTCTTCTACGTGTGTTAATACAATATTAAGTGATGCCGCATATATTCCTTTGTACGGGAATTGTAGTGAACTATTAGCAGTATTTTGTACTATGCCACGTGGCTCTGTTATAGCACCCTCAGTCATTTCAATGATGGTATACCATGCTGCGCCTAAGTCTGGAATAGCTACTGGAGCAGGTGTTCTAATACCACCATATGCTGCTATAACAGAGTAGTCAGAACCAAGATATATCCATTGACCGCC
>QNAF01000293.1 GCA_003641405.1 Candidatus Zixiibacteriota bacterium
CACCGGAAGAGATCAAACGGGAGTACCCCCTGGGGCTGTTTGTTGGTGACGATCCTCACCACTCAGGGCATCTTTCTGAAAAGGCCGATTCGCTTCTTAACTTCTGTGCGGAGGCCTATATCGAGATGTCACCTGATCTGGCCTCCCGACATGAGCTGGCCGAAGGGGACTCAGTTCGTGTAGAATCCGAAATAGGTAAGGTTATTGTGCCGGTCAGGATTTCTCGACATATCAAGAACGACGTGGTTTTCATTCCGAGGAACTTCTCGGCGACCAGGGTTACTTCACTCCTGATGCGCAAGAAGCGCGTGGACAGGGTGAAAATCAGCAAAGTAGTGAGCTAGGCGGATGCTGGAAGTTATTATCATAGGCTCTATCAAGGTCATCGCAGTAGTGTCGGTTCTCATGGGGGGATGTGCCTATGCGACCTACCTGGAGCGGAAGCTGGTTGCTTTCATGCAGCATCGCATCGGACCACTCTATGCCGGACCATGGGGACTTCTCCAGCCGATCGCCGATTCCGTCAAACTGATGTTCAAGGAAGACGTGGTACCGGATAAGGTCGAGCGAGTGGCTTTCACTCTGGCACCGATGTTAGGATTCATTCCCGCCTTGTTGGTGTTCGCGGTAGTGCCGTTTTCAAGCAATTTCACGATGTTCGGTTATGAGATCAAGGGCGTAATATCCGATCTCAATATCGGTGTGCTCTTCGTCTTTGCGATAGTATCGTTGGGAGCTTATGGCCTCATACTCGCCGGGTGGTCTTCGGGCTCGAAGTACTCGTTGCTCGGAGGTATCCGCGGCACAGCCCAGATGGTCTCCTATGAACTGAGCTACGGGCTGTCAATTGTAGGTGTGATTATCATTGGAAGCACCCTCTCGATGACAGAGCTCGTCGAACAGCAATCATCGATCCTGGACTGGTACATCTGGAAACAGCCACTGGGCTTCCTGCTGTACATAACATGCGCTGTTGCTGAGACGAACCGATGTCCGTTCGACATGCCGGAGGCAGAGGGGGAACTGGTAGCCGGGTACCATACAGAGTATTCATCAATGCGGTTTGCTACTTTCTTTGTGAGTGAGTACGCGTATATGATTGCAGTGTCTGCCGTGGCTACAACGCTGTTCTTTGGCGGTTGGCAGGGTCCACTGTTACCGCCGATTGTGTGGTTCTGCATAAAAGTGTTCGCTTTTATGGTCTTGTATATCTGGCTGCGGGCGACGCTGCCACGTTTTCGCTATGATCAACTGATGGGATTTGGCTGGAAAGTGCTGTTCCCGTTAGCCATAATAAACACGATGGCAACGGGTTTTTGGGTTATCTGGATGGATGGCATTAACTGAGCTGGGATGAGCGACTGATGAGAGAAATACTCAGAGCCATATTTGATGTCGTATTCCGGATGCCGGCAGGTTTCGTAGTAACGCTCAAGCACCTGTTCATGAAGCCTGTGACGCTTGACTACCCGCGCAAGAAAGAGGAGATGGTTCCGCGTTATCGCGGATTGCACTACCTTGAACGCTACGACGATGGCAGTGAAAGATGTGTCTGCTGCGGGTTGTGTGCAGCGGCATGTCCTGCAGATGCCATTTATATGGAGCCGGGGGAGAACGAGCGAGGCGAACGCTATTCAAAAGTGTATGAGATCAACACTCTTCGCTGTATCTTCTGTGGCTTCTGTGAGGAGGCATGTCCTGAAGAAGCAATCTTCCTGGGGCGTGAGTATGAGTTTGCCTATGGCAGCCGGAACGAGTTTATCTATGATAAAGAGAAGCTGCTGGTGTCGCATCCACGCAAGGAAAACAAGTTCAAGAAGATATACCGGCGGGTGCGTAAAGCGTATGGTGTGCCTGAGATAAATCAATGAGTTTTGATACAGTCATATTTATTATATCGGCGCTGGTAGCCGTATTCGGCGCCACCATGATGATTGTACAACGCAATCCGGTGGCCTCGGTACTTTACCTGATCCTGTCACTTGTGGCCCAGGCTGTCTGCTATGTACAGTTGAGTGCGGTCTTTATGGGAGCCATACTTATTGTGGTGTACGCCGGGGCTATTTTAGTGCTGTTTCTGTTTGTCATTATGCTTCTGAACCTCCGTGGCACCGAGGAACTCGGTGAATCACCAAACGCCGTGGGACGATTTACGAAATACCTGGTGGCTATCCTGTTGACTATCGAATTGGTCTTCATTGTCAAAACGGCAACGATACCTGCGGCAGTAACGGGGATTATGAATGAAGCGGTCGATGAATTCGGCTCTGTCAGTCAGGTAGCCAAGCTAATGTTTACGGATTTCCTGTACGTGTTCGAGCTGACGGGGGTCCTGTTGTTGGTCGCGGTAGTTGGTGCGGTTGTTCTCGCTAAAACTGAGAGGAATGAATCGCACTCTTTGGCTCAGGATGAGGAGGGCGCCGACCTCAGAGAAAGCGCTGGCAAGTAATATGGTACCGGTTTCTGCATATTTGATCCTGGCGGTAGTGCTCTTTGGAATTGGAGCAGTCGGCGTTCTGATCTGCCGTAACATGATTGTATTGTTCATGTCAATTGAACTCATGCTCAACGCTGCGAATCTGGCGTTTATCGCTTTTTCGCGCTCGCTCGGCATTGCGGACGGTCACGTCATCGTCTTTTTAGTGTTGACCGTGGCTGCAGCCGAAGCAGCCGTGGGTCTGGCCATGATTGTGATGGTATACAGGAACCGTGAGAGTATTAACATTGACCGATTCAGTATGCTGAAGTGGTAGGAAGGGCATTGATGGCAGACTACGTGTATCTCGTTCCGCTCTTTCCGCTAATAGGTTTTCTTATTAACGGATTGCTGATCGGACGTCTGCCCAGGCCGGTAATCTCTTTCATCGGTTGCGGATCGGTGGCTCTGTCGCTGATCACATCGATCATGCTCTTCTTCGATCTCAAAGCTCTGGCTCCTGATGCCCGCGTTATCGAACAGACGCTTTTCCCATGGATCTCATCAGGAGAGTTCCATGCCAATGTCGCCTTTCTGCTCGACCCGCTCTCCGCGGTGATGATCCTTGTCGTGAGCGGTGTGGGATTTCTTATCCACATCTACTCAATCGGATACATGGCGCATGACAATGGTTATGGCCGGTATTTTGCCTTCTTGAACTTGTTTGCCTTCTCCATGCTGATGCTTGTTCTGGCTGACAACTTCCTGCTCATGTTCGTTGGCTGGGAAGGCGTGGGGCTTTGCTCATACCTGCTGATTGGCTTCTGGTTTGAGAAACAATCGGCTTCGGACGCCGGCAAAAAGGCGTTCATCGTAAACCGTATCGGTGATTTCGGTTTTCTCATCGGCATGTTCATGATTTTCTGGGCTGTCGGGTCGCTGGATTTCGTGACGGTATCCGAGCAGGCACCACTTATCTTTGCGGCTGGTGGCGGGCTGATCACGGCCGCGTGTCTGTGTTTATTTGTGGGTGCTATTGGCAAATCGGCACAAATACCACTATATGTGTGGTTGCCCGATGCCATGGAGGGTCCGACTCCTGTTTCGGCACTTATCCATGCCGCTACCATGGTCACCGCGGGCGTCTACATGATTGCCCGTACGAATGTGCTCTATATGATGGCGCCGGACGCGCTGATGGTGGTTGCCATTGTTGGTGCGGTAACTGCCCTGTTCGCGGCGACCATCGGACTGGCTCAAAACGACATCAAAAGAGTGCTGGCGTATTCAACTGTCAGTCAGTTGGGCTACATGTTCCTGGCCTGTGGTGTGGCCGCTTTCAGCGCGGGTATTTTCCATCTCATGACGCACGCCTTTTTCAAGGCGCTTCTGTTCCTTGGTGCGGGTTCGGTGATACACGCTATGTCAGACCAGCAGGACATGCGCCAGATGGGCGGTCTGAAGAAGCA
>QNAF01000294.1 GCA_003641405.1 Candidatus Zixiibacteriota bacterium
ATCGAACTGGAAGGCAGCGATGTTCGGGTTGAAGGAATAGTTCAGGTACTGAAGGTGGACGAGGCCTACCTGGATAACTGGGAAAAAGAGACCACCTCCGAAGAAGAAACCATTGTCGAAGAAGGTGCCGTCACTGAAAAAGAAGTACTCTGCGCTGCAGATAAAAGTGCCAAAGGCTCTGAAAAAGATGTTGAGGAAGAGCATGCCGAAGAGGGGCATGCCGAAGATGTTGATGACCATCACAGTGGTGCCTTGGATCAAATCCAGTCATTGCGCCAGACGCTTGCTGAAAGCGGCGATGATCACCTTGCCTTCTACAGCCTGGAATGTCAGTCATTCGAGGTACTTGAGTAGAAGGGAGATCACATACCTATCAAGTGGCGAAAATGGAACAACATCCTGCATCGAGATCTGGGATACGTCTGTTTTGGGTTGACCGTCATCTATGCGTTATCGGGCATTGCGCTCAACCACCTTACTGACTGGAACCCCAGCTACTCTGTAGCACATACAGAAGTGCAGTGGCAACGAGATTTCACAGAAAGAGCCCTTTCCAAACAAGCGGTACTTGATTTTCTTGAGCAATACGGCGAGCGGGACAACTATAAGAAACATTACCGTCCTGCTCCACAGAGCCTGAAGATATTTCTCGATGGGGGGAGCATCGTGCTTGACCTGACCACCGGCTATGGGATGATGGAGAAGCTGGAAAGGCGTCCCATATTCTATGAAGTCAACTACCTGCACTACAACCCCAGGAGACTATGGACCTGGCTTTCTGACATCTACTGCGTGGTGTTGATATTTGTATCTATTACCGGCCTGTTCGTCCTCAAGGGAAAAAAAGGAATTACAGGTCGTGGGGCCTGGCTGGCAGGACTGGGCGTTGCTATCCCGCTGGCGTTTCTGATATACTATTTGTAGCTATACCCGGTGCCCTATAGCTGGCTCTCGTGCCAGGCAGATGTCCGAAGATTGTCCCATAAGATTGTTTCGCCGGGTCACACCACTTTCGGTACACAAGACCTGCCGGACCTCCAAGAAGCGATTATGAGTAAATCAGGTTGCTTGCCTGTAACCTGATATCTATATGTTAAGAAGGTCGCTTAAACCACTTGTAGTTACTCGGGTCCGATAGCGTGATGTTCGCGATGTCCATGTGTGTGAACCGGGTGCGGTGGGTATTGGACTGGAATCAGGTCATCAAGCCAGTAGGCCTCGTCGTCGCGGTGGAAGATCATGAAACGACCTTCATTCTTCGGATCGCGAGCTCGATGATAACGAAGATACATGTGTTCATTAGAAAGACCAACCATCTCGACTTTGCCCGTCTCATGTGACATCACCAGTCGAGCACGTTTGGCAAGACCGCTCACCTGTTTCTTGGCTTCTTCGAGAGCCTGGTATGTCTCAACAAGCGATAACTCATACGGCTCATTTCCGACAGTGGGACGGCACTGGAAAAAATAGTAGGGCGGTACACCCACGAAGGACAGTTTACGCATCAACTCGGCAAGTACGTCGGGGTCATCGTTGACACCGCGAATTATCGGTGACTGGTTGGCCACAACTACGCCGCATTTCATCAGCATGTCGAGGGCAAGCATGGCTCTGTCAGTTAACTCCTGTGGAACGCTAAAGTGAACCATCAAGTAAATGCGTTTTTCACGGGTGCTGTATCGGGAGAGGGTTGCTGTGAGCTGTGGATGATCGATAATGCGATAGGGATTGAACGCCGGCATCTTAGTGCCGATACGAATAATGCCCACATGTGGGATACTCCGCAATTGTGACAGAATGGCCTCGATCCGTCGGCTCGACAACATCAACGGGTCACCACCGGTCAGCAGGACATTGGTGATCTGGGGAGTCTTTCTGATGTAATTGATGCCCGGGGCTACGTCCCTTTCTGTCTCGTTGCCACCCGGCATGAAAAACCGCTTGCGAAAACAGAATCGGCAGTAGGCGCCGCACACTTCGTTGCACAGGAGAAGCGCCGTGTGCGGATACTTGTGCTGACATCCGGGAGCTACATAGTTGGTCTGTTCGCCGCTTGCATCCAGGTCGCCAAACTCTCGGAGCTCGTCAATATGCGGGATAACGATCCGTCTGATTGGATCATCAGGATTCGACCAATCAATGAGTTTGAGGTAGTAGTCGCTTGCTCTAAAGGCATACTTGTCCGCAACAGGCTTGAGTCTCCGGTATTCGGAATCAGATAGCTGTTTGATCTGCTCTAACTTTGTTACATAGCGTACTCTGGCCATTATGGCCTCCCTTGCAAACCCCGGTCAATCAAACGATGTCAAACAAAACACTGGGGATCAATGCAGGCTGGGGCAGTCACACGTAACAGCAACTTCGTGCCGTGTCCGTGCTCAATACTCCAGCTATATAATATAGCATACTACACTCTTTTCGTCAAGGTTTCGGCTACGAGTATTTGTGTAAGTGAGCGCGCATGTGCGCATGTACTGTGTTGTGAGTCAACACATTGCGCCAACGGGAAAAGTTTTCCGCTTGCTTTACGAATGCAAGAATTCATCCTTGCGGGATTCATAACCTCTGAGAACAGACATAACTTTGGGTGATAGCAGCAGTGTACCAACCAGAGTCGGCACGGCCATACAAGCAAAAGCCGTGTCAATAATGTTGATGACTGTGTCCTGTCCCATCCACGCCGCGAATGGAAGACTCAGCAAGTATATGTACACGTACTTGCTGCCGAACTTGTAGCCGAACAGGTAGCGGGCACACTTGAGCGAATAGTAGGAGTACGAAATCATGGTAGAGATCGAAAACAACAGGATGACAAGTGTCATTATATACCGCCCCGTGCTCCCCATGACTTCGGCAAAGGCGTTGGTGGTCATAACGGCACCGTCGTCGTGCGGACTCACCCCGGTGCTGATAATCACAAGGGCCGTCAACGTACAGACGATATTGGTGTCGATGAACGGACCCAGCATGGCAATCAGTCCCTCACGTGCCGGCTCCTTGGTCTTGGCCGCACCGTGCGCCATCGGTGCCGTGCCGATTCCGGCTTCGTTGGAAAATGCTGCCCTCTTTACACCGGTCACGATTACTTCTCTAACGGCAAAACCCGCCCCACCACCAACGGCGGCTTCGAGACCAAAAGCGGCGCTAAAGATAGACGCGAATATATCCGGTATCTGCGATGCATTCTGGAATATGATATACAGTGCGGAGATGAGGTAGAGTACAAACATGGCCGGGACCACGCGCGAGGTTACCAGCCCCACCCGCACAATTCCGCCAAGAATGACTGCCCCTACCAACACCATGCAGACAACGCCGGTGAGTATGCGGTTGACCTCCCAGTCAGCTTCCAACAAGCCGGATAGCTGGTTGACCTGGAACAGCGCCAGGCAGCCGATCATGCCACACACCGCGAATATTATCGCCAGCGGTTTGAAGGCTTTCCCCAAGCCGATTTCGAGGAAATACATCGGACCGCCCTGGTCGATTCCGTTCTCATCTTTCTTGCGATAAAGCGTGGCCAGTGTGCAGGTGAAAAACTTGGTCGCCATCCCGACCAACCCCGCCACCCACATCCAGAATATCGCCCCCGGTCCACCGGTCGAGATAGCTATCGCCACGCCGGCGATATTTCCCATTCCCAGCGTTGCGGACAGCGCGGATGAGAGGGCTTGGAAATGGCTGATCTCGCCGGGATCATCGGGGTTGTCATACTTGCCGCGAAGAATACCGATGGCGTGCCTGATACCTCGGAAAGAGAGGAATCGATTGGCAAACGTGAAGTATACGCCGGAGCAGATCAGCAGGATCGCAAGCCAGGGTCCCCAGGCGATATCGACCGCCGACGCCCAGAAGTTGTCAAATGTTTCCACTGGTTGAATA
>QNAF01000295.1 GCA_003641405.1 Candidatus Zixiibacteriota bacterium
ATATTGGCTCTCTTCCGTCAAGCCTGGACGCCCTGGTCACGAATCCGGGCAGTTATGCCACGTGGGACGGACCGTATATCAACGATGCCTTCTCGACCGATGGCTCAAGTTCAGAGTTCAAGAATGATGCCTGGGGCACGGCCTACAGCTATGCGGGAGGCATCACAGTCAGTTCGACCGGAGATTCTTCGACCATTACGCGAGAGATCGCCAACTCCGTCGCCGCACTGCTCTACAACTCAATCTCGGTGGTAGTAACTGATCTTGACAACACACCGCCGGGAACAACATATGATGATTCGGTCCGGTTGGTGTTGTCGTATCCAAACGGATCGGGAAGTATAACCTCTGATACCAAGTATCCCGCACCTGACGGTTTCGCAGAATTCGATTCCATCCCGATAGGTATTCACGTTCTGAAAATAATCTACCTGCCGACTTCCGATACGTTGATAAGAAAAGTGATTGTTGGACCGGGTCAGGATTTCTACTCCGAGATTTCGTTGAGCGATAACCAATGGAGCGGTTCATGATCAGATCCGCGGTACAATCCGAGCGGGGATTCAGCCTTGTTGAGTTGCTGGTAGTTATCGTAGTGATCGGTATCCTTGCCGGTGCCGCCATGCAATCAATGGATGTCGCCATCAAAGACGCCCGTCAGATCAAGACCGAACGCGAGTTGGAGATGCTTGCCAAAGCAATAGTGGGTGATCCTTCCGTGACTAACGGCACCGCGCGCTCGGATTTTGGCTACGTGGGCGATATAGGGGCGTTTCCGTCCAACCTGCAAGCATTGTATCAGAACCCTGGTGGTTATTCCACATGGGACGGCCCGTATGTCCCACCGGAGTTCTCTCAGGATTCGACAGGTTTCAAAACAGACGAATGGGGTACGCTCTATTCGTATAGCGGAGGCTTAACAATCAGTTCCACCGGAAGTGGCGCAACTATCAGCAAGAAAATAGCCGACGCCACCGGGGACTATCTGCTCAATACGATCAACGGCACAATCAAGGATGCCGCCAACGACCCGCCAGGGGCCAGCTACGCTGACTCTGTCAACGTTGTGATCACCATCCCCAACGGTGCGGGGAGTACAACCAGTAAGACGTACAGTCCCGATGCGGCAGGTACATTTACGCTGGATTCCATACCGGTTGGCACACATTTGCTACGATTGATCTATACGCCTGAGGTCGATACCCTGACGCGCTATCTGACGGTTCTCCCCCGGCACAAGAATCAACCGTCGTACCGGTTTGCCTCGGCCCATTTCGGTGGCGGTGGCGGCGGAAGTTGCAGCGGCAACGTAACTCTCCGTCCTTCAGGCGCCGGGTCGCTGAGCAACTTAACAACAGACGGGTGTGGTTCCAACTGGCAGTGTGTTGACGAGACATCCTCGGACGACGACGCCACACGCGTGAAGCGGGGCTCCAACTCGTACCTTACCGATGTTTACGCGCTGGAGAACCCGGCTGATACATCATGCCCCGTGACGAGTGTGACCGTATACTGCCGTGCCCGCAAGCATCATACCCTGGGAGCGGTCAAGCCTACAGTCTATGTCAGCGGAACAGAATACAACGGCAGTGAACAGAGTGTTACCACGTCCTATGCTGACTACCATCAGGAATGGACTACCAATCCAGCCACCTCTTTGGCATGGACCTGGCAAGAAGTAATTAATCTCGAAGCTGGCCTGGCTTTGAAAGGCCAAAACGCGGGTAAACCCGGCTACTGCACACAAGTGTGGGTGGTTGTCGCATACAGCGACTGATCAAAGAAGGCAAGTGTTGAGAGAACTGGTGAAATTAGAGCGCAACAGAAGCGCCGCCGGCTTCACACTCATTGAAGTTGTATTGGTGATAGTCATTATGGGTATTCTGGCAGCGGTTGTTTTTCGCTCCGGACAACAGGTGTTTCAGACCGCCGAGATTGAACAGACAAAACAGGAGATGGACGCCCTGGCATTCGCTGTTGCCGGCAACCCGGATCTCGAAAACAACGGCGTGCGGTCGGATTTCGGGTACGTCGGCGATGTCGGCTCAATGCCGCCCAACCTGGACGCCCTGTACACAAACCCGGGTTCATACGCTACCTGGAAAGGTCCGTATGTAAGTAACGCCTTCACACAAGTTGCAGATGACTACAAGAAGGACGCCTGGGGAACCACCTACACCTACAGCGGAGGAGCTACAATAACTTCGACCGGCTCCGGCTCAAACATTATCAGACGAATCGCATCCTCAACAGACGATCTGCTACGCAATGATGTCGCTGGAAATGTGTTTGATCTCGACGGCACCCCCCCAAGGAGCACATACGGTGATTCCGTGACAGTCAGTCTTACAATCCCGAACGGTTCAGGTGGGACAATCACAAAAACAAGCAACACTGATGGCGGTGGCTATTTCACGTTCGACTCAATCCCGATTGGCAACCATGACCTTCAGATTGTCTACACTCCAACCAGTGATACTCTAAAACGGTTTGTGTCCATTCTGCCCGGTTCCTCTCCCTACGGCAACTACAGGTTGCCCCAGAATGTCTGGTACGACACGACGTCCCTGGGTGGTTCAGGCGGACTGACAAAAGTGACAGGCTCCGATTCCCTGATGGCCGACTGCCACGGATTCTATTTCTGGATCGAGAACAATACCGGTGCTGCAGTTGATATCAACTCTATTACTGTCACGTGGTCTGGTCTTACCGGTTACTACCGCTATGTCACGTGGGATGGAACCACGGTATTCAACGAAGTCAACCCTGCTGCCGGATCAGGCGATCTGGCAAGTTTCACGAGTTTGCAGACGATAGCCGACGGATCAAGCGTGAGAATCGAAGTGGATTGCTTCAAGGCCAATCCCACCGGCGGGCCGTTCGTTGATGTGGAGAACACCACCTTTACCATTACATTATCCGACGGATCATCATTTGATGTCACATTAGGAGCGTGTCCATGATGAATGCTCTGAAAACCAATCGCGGCTTCACTCTGGTCGAACTTGCGCTCGTAATAGTCATCATGGGCATTCTGGGGAGTGTCGCTGTTCTCACGATGAATACATCAATCACGACTGCTCAGTATGAACAGACCAAGCGGGAGATGGAACAACTGTCGTTCGCCATCGTGGGCAATCCGGAAACATACGGCCAGGGAGCACGGGCAAACTTCGGATACGTTGGGGACGTAGGTGCCTTTCCACCGAACCTTGACGCTCTCCTCACCAGCCCCGGCGGATATTCCACCTGGGATGGGCCGTATATCGCGGAAGGCTTCAGCAGTAACGATTTCAAGAAAGACGGCTGGAACACCAACTACACCTATACCGACACGTTACTCCGATCTACAGGATCGGGCAGCAATATCGACAAGCTTGTCGCAGCCTCAAGCACAGAACTGTTCAACCGCTCTGTAAGCGGGGTTTTCCTCGATGCCGACATGACCATGCCAAACACGACCTATGATGACTCAGTGCTAATGCGCCTGGTTTACCCCGATGGTTCCGGCTCCACAACGACAGCAGCCACCAACCCGAATGCGTTCGGCGAGTTTGCGTTCTCCTCGGTGCCAATCGGCAACCACACGCTGAGTGTGGTATATATTCCGGACACCGATACGGTCAGTTACTCGGTGACAGTATTGCCCGGACGGGACGTGAAACTCGAT
This sequence comes from Candidatus Zixiibacteriota bacterium, assembly GCA_003641405.1. GTDB lineage: Bacteria > Zixibacteria > MSB-5A5 > GN15 > FEB-12 > B22-G1. The sequence goes on from QNAF01000295.1 coordinate 3,671, forward strand.
ATCGTCTTCCCTGCCGATTTGTGGTAGGTATGGAGATGATTGCAGTAGGGCGGGTCCGTCTTCGAACCCGCCAATTGAAGACTATTCACCTCGAATAAGGAGAATGCGATTTTCTATTGCTGCAACACGAACGACTTCTTTATTAGAACCCACTATCACCTCTATTCCTTCATCTTACTGAGGTATGGGTGGCCCATCCGCTTG